>DPWF01000027.1:14146-14672 GCA_003526435.1 Chitinophagaceae bacterium
TCCTTCCTTTTCTTCCTCCCTCTTATCGCCGGCATACATTATTCTTTCTGTAGGTTTTGATTACAAGCCCAATGACAAACTCTCTGTCTTTGTTTCGCCCCTAACATCGAGGTGGACAGTAGTGGCGAACAACACTTTATCAAACCAGGGCAAATATGGGGTACCAGCCGGCAAGACTTCAATTAACGAGATCGGTACTTTCGCTACTGTGAACTATAATAACACAATTGCCAAAAATGTAACCTATAAAGGAAGGCTCGATATGTTTTCGAACTACAATAACAGGGCGCAGAATATTGACTTCTTTATGACCAACCTGTTTTCTTTCAAGATCAATAAATTCTTTTCTGCTACGTATAGCCTCGACCTGATTTATGATGATGATGTGCGTCTTTTCGGCCCCAATAAAACATCGCCGGGTCTGCAAACCAAAAGCCTTATCGGCATTGGGTTCCTGAAGCCGTTGAATGTGAAGAAAGGATAGGAGAGAGGTAAGATGTCGGATGTCTGATTTTTTATATCCCAA
>DPWF01000163.1 GCA_003526435.1 Chitinophagaceae bacterium
CTACACAGGAACATGCTACTATTTTTTTAGCGTTCTCGTTATATTAACCAACATGCAGTGGTAACAACTATTTGATACACCCATGATGCGTAGAACAAAAGGAGTAGTGCATTTAGCAAATGAATAAGCATAACTTTTAGTTAACAAAAGTTGCACGAGCAGACTTTTAGTAAATATCTTTTGCATGCTAAATTTGACTGATCACTAATAAATGGCAAATAATAAAAGGTTTTGCAACAATTAAAACAGACAAAATGAAAATACGATTCACTTTTTTATTTCTTATAGTATTGCTAACCGGGAGCATGGTTTTCGGACAAACAAAACAGGATAGTCTCGATATCAAACAAGCAGCCTTAGATTACATAGAGTCTCAGCACAAACCTGATCCCAGGCAAATGGAAAGGGCATTACATCCCCGAATGGTAAAGCGTACTTTTTGGAAAGACAAAGCAACCGGTAAAGATTATGTTCGTGAAACAACCACAGAATCAATGATCCTGCTTGCAGAAAGTTACAATAAGAATGGCGACAAGTTTCCGTCATCGCCCAGGAAACAGGTCATATTACTCGATGTTGCAGAGCGCACAGCATCTGTAAAATTAATCGCCGATGAGTGGATTGACTATATGCACATTGTTAAGTTGAATGGCTCATGGAAAGTGATTAATGTACTTTGGCAGTTTAATGATACGAGTCAACATTAAACCAATAACAATTTCACCTGAATAGAGGAGGAGCCACTCATTTAAGGTTTTTCACATTTTTTCGATGGAACCGGGCTTGTAACCGGCTACATTAAAAAGAAAACGGAAAATAATTTTTGCAATGTATTTTGCTCCCTTAAATAAAGAGGGGTAAAAAACATGCAACTGGGAAAGAAAATTGCCACAGCCAGAAAATTAAAAGGACTTACACAGGATGAGCTGGCCGAGCTTTCTCAAATAACAGTACGAACCGTACAGCGTATTGAGGCAGATGCCAATACTCCCCAAAGTTTTACCCTTAAAGCCATTGCCAAAGCACTGGATATTGAATATGAAAGCCTGATTAATCTGGAGCCCGAAGCCAGCACCGTTAACCCAGCAACGGATGACCTTCGACATTTCATGATCTTATTTAATTTTTCCTGTTTTACCTATATCATTATTCCCTGGGTACATAGTCTGGTGCCCATGGCCATCCTCAAAAAAAGAATGGATATACCCGCTGCTGCCATTCGCTATTGCCGAACCATCATCAGGCGACAGGTTTATTGGGTAATTACCCTCCATCTGGCCATGCTTGCTGTCTTCGGTTACAATTATGCGCTTGCATCGGTTAAGGGGAGCAAAGAGGGGCTCATTGCTTATAGCTGGCCCTTTCTGCTGATGTATTTTGTCAATGCCATCGTCATCCTGTTTCAACACCTGCAGATCCGTAAATCTTTCTAACGCATTGATTTTTAACAGATGTCGTACAGATGTCGTAAGCTTGTCGGGCACTTGTAGCTGGTTGCGCCCTGCCTGCATCATTAGTTTTGCAGAAAAAAATATGAATTCTTTTTTCAGTAAAAAATGTTGTTTGTTAATCATCACAGGGTTCATTTTAACCAGCATGCTGTATGGTCAGCATACGGCAACCAATATTGTGTTGTTACCCTCAAAAAAATATACAGTTCCTTTTACCTGGATGCATGACAGCGTAAATGGTATAATAGAACCTCATGCAGCCATGCTTATACCTGTTAAACTGCCCAATTGTTCTAAACAGTTTTATATGCAGTTTGATATGGGGGCACCGAATACCATCTTCTATCAACCAAAACTGAGGGCCATCAGCGAAAAATATCCTGCGTTTTACAGGGTGGATGACAGCACCCGCCGGTTAGCAGCAATGGAAATAACTGTTGGAAAAAATAAAGTCATGATCAAAGAGCCGGGATTACTGGATTTCGCTGAAAAAACAATTGACTGGTCTGCCAATAAAAAGGAAATCATCGGCACCATTGGCAGCGACTGGTTAGACAACAGAACTGTTTTAATTGACTATCCCCAACAACAAATTGTATTGAACTATACAGTTCCCTCAAAACTGGAAAACAGGTTGACCGATTTTAGTTATATACAACGTAATATTCTTATCCCTGTGATCATAAAGGGGAAGAAAACCATGTTGTATTTCGATACGGGTTCCAGTGCTTTTGCTTTATTAACGTCCAAAGAAACGGCTATATCGATGGCAGGAGCCAATGCAGTTGCCAGCAGGTACCCGGTTAAATCGTGGGGCCGTACCCTTTATGCGAATAGCCTGGCTACAACAGATAGTGTGGAACTGAGCCAGCTTACCATTCCGATTCATACAGTAACTTATATGGATGGAGCCAGCGAAGAGCAGGTTAACCGTATGTTGAAATTGGGAATAGGAGGTATGACCGGAAACAAACTCTTTTTACATACCGGTCTGGTTCTCGACACCAGGAACAAAAAATTTCTGTTGATTCCATCGAAATAAGTTTTAGCAAGCGTTACTGTTGTTTGTGGGTTCGAATTTTGTAAACAAGTCTGAGTACCTTATGCGAGATCTGTTTAGCAGGGAGAATAGTGGAATCAGAGCAATACATGAAAATTCTTACCTTAGAATTCTTCAAACAACCCAACAATGACCGCTAAAGAAGTACTTGCCGAACTCAAAACATTAGGAAATGAAAAAACATATGCTGTAAACAGCAAAGCGGGTGCAGGTACAAACCAGTTTGGCGTGAAAATGGGAGATATCAGGAATCTTGCCAAGAAAATTAAAACGAACCACGCACTCGGTCAGGAACTCTGGAAAACGGGTAATGCAGATGCACAGTTTCTGGCACTGCTCATCATTAAACCCCAGGAGCTTTCTATAAAAGAACTGGATGAAATGGTGGAGACCATTAGTTTTTCGCATGTGGCCGACTGGTTCAATTCCTAGATCGTAAAAGAACATGCGGCGAAAGAACAACTGCGTATCAAGTGGCTCAAGTCGAAAAACAAATGGGCTCTGCGTTCGGGCTGGAGTTTGATGGCGGGTAAAATTGCACGTGATTCTGTTGAACTTGATATTGCTGCATTACTCCAGCAACTGAAAAAAGAAATGCCCAAAGCTGTTCCCGAAGTGCAGTGGACTATGAATTTTGCATTGGCTTATATTGGTATACATCATCCATCATTCCGTAAGCAGGCGCTGGCTTTAGGGGAGGAAATGGGTATTTACCGCGACTATCCGGTTTCGAAAGGCTGTACTTCACCCTTTGCGCCTATCTGGATCAATGAAATGGTGCGCCGGCAAAGGAATTGAGTGAGTACGACACAAAGAAGTAACAGAAAACTTCGAGGCGTTGAAAAAAAATAAGCTGTTGTTGATTTTAATCCGACGGAGAATAGGAAAACCAGAAATTACATGCGTTTCTAAATTATTTGCTTATGCTTCAACAGATTCATCCCAAATTACCCATGCGGGATAAGGGCCTTATCAAAACATATTATCAGCAACTTGGGTTTACCATAAGTGCAGACTATGGTGATTACCTCATCATTCAAAAAGAGGCTATTGAAATTCACTTTTTTGCTTTTGCTGCGCTTGATCCGCTTACCAATTATGGGCAGGTGTATATTCGAACGAATGATATTGATCATCTGTATCAATCGTTTCAGGAAAAAGGAGTAATCATTCATCCCAATGCACCATTGGCCGAAAAGCCCTGGGGGCAAAAAGAATTCTCTTTATTGGACCCCGATCATAACCTGTTAACTTTCGGACAGTCAATATAACCTCAGCATAAACTCTGTTAACGCTTGTTCTCTGTGGTAAAAAATCACCGCAGAGAACAAGAGTTAACAAGGCTCACGCAGGCTGGTGTTTTTTTCTGAAGGGTTGTATTTTGAAATAGGTGGCTGTTCTCCACAACCATTCTACCGGACCGAAATAAAAATACCGGAACCACCATTTGCAAAACTTTGCCTGTAGTATAAAAAATACAATGGCGATTACCCAATTAAGCCATGGCGGGGTAACGCCAACCAGTCCAAACCCAAAACCAAAAAAGAGGGTAAGTCCAAGCGCGGTTTGTAACAAATAACTGGTAAGTGCCATTTTACCCACTGGTGCCAGCGGATATAAAATATGTTGCCAGAATTGTCTGTTCATCAGTAAGGTGATGCCACTTACATAGAATACCACAAGAGCTGCGCTATTGATATTATAGAATATGCTGAAAATAAAACCAGGTAAAGGACTTCTTTCCCAACCCAGTTTAAAAGCTTCATTCAGACCAAACATACCTAATGCGCAAATGAGGGTAAGCAATACAAGCCATCCTGATCTGTTCTTTATTTTTTTGAAAATAGGTTTTAGTTCTGCGGCATGCATGGCAAACCAGCCTTTTCTTCCGCTGTACATACCCAGCAGAAAAAAACCCAGTGTTACATAGATACGGCCACTACCAAACTGGAAATCGAATTTTTCGCCTATGCTCAGGATATTGTTTTTCATCATGGCACAGATATCACTTTTATAAACGGTATTGAAAAATACCTGTGAAGGATCGGTACCCGATGGTGCACCGGGGGGCTGTTGTGTTGGGGCGGTGGAAGCTGCACCCATCTGTTCAATCATACCCGATAGCTGTATCAATAAAGCCGGCAGGTTAATGGCGAGTAATATACCGATGATCAGAATTACTCTGTTGCTTAGTTTGCGCATAGGTAAAAGCAGAAAACCCAGTGGCGCATAAATGGAAAGAATATCTCCTCTCCAGAATGCATGGTGTATCAACCCGATGATACCCATGAGGGTAATGCGCCAGGCATACCGCCAAACAAAGGGGCGGCCTGTATCTTCCATACTTTTCATCTGTAGAAAAAAACTCAGACCAAACAGGAAAGAAAAGAAAGCAAAGAATTTTCCGGAAATAAATACTTCATTGATAAAACTGATGATACCCGTGGTTACACCATTATGTTTTTCAAATATTTCCCCGGGCATGGGGCCGGCATTGTACCAGTAGATCATATGTGCGAGTAAAATACCCAACAGGGCAAATCCACGCAGGGCATCAACGGTGATGATGCGTTGTTTCAGGGTTTCGGCTTGCATTCGTTGTTTGTTTGAATGCAATAAGATATGAATTTTTGAGATTTGCAGGAGGAAAATGGATAGACGGCGGGGAGTTGGGGGGTGAGTAGTGAGTAGGGGAAAAGGCCTACAATTCATTACTCAATACTGACTACTCACTAAATCATCCTACCAGGCCTACATTTACTTCTAAGTCTGGGTTGTCTAATAAAAAATTAGCCATGTCTTCATTCATGAGAAAACCTTTTTCCAATGTATAGAGACTTACTTTCAGTTGTTCACGTGGCTCGTAGAGGGTAAAACGTAGCGACGATTTGCCCGGATACTCCCTTACGTTTTTATCAATGAATGAAACAAAATCGGGTGTGAGTGATGCCGGCTGCATACTGATTTCTATGCTGCGAGTTAAATTTTGTTTTGCCGTTTCCAGCAACGACATCACATTGATTTTGAACTCAAAATTGTTGGGTTGATTATAACGCGAACGGAAGAAACCAGTCAGCAGGATATTCTGTCCTTTTTCGAGATAGTTCTGGAACTTGATATAGTCTTCGCTCCATAAAATAAAATCAGTTTTTCCGCTGAAATCTTCAATAATAAAGGAACCGAAATTTTTACCTGTTTTGGTTACACGATGTTGTACATCAATCACCAGACCGGCCACACGTAACTGTTTGCCGGGATTGGGTTGCAGGTGTAGTGTTTCCTTGATCTCATTAAAATCACTGATGCTGGTAATGCCGTAATATTTCAGTTCGAACTTAAAATGGTCCAATGGGTGGCCACTCATGAACATGCCTGTTACATCTTTTTCATGATCAAGCAATTCCGTAAGTGTCCAGGGTTCAACGCTGGCAATTTTAGGAACAGGTACCTGCATGGCCGAAGTCATATCGCCAAACAAAGTATTGGCACTGGCTGCAGATGCGGTCTGGTTGGCCTGTCCATACTGAATAATTTTTTCCAGTCCATTTAATTTATCTCCATCACCTACATGAAAATATTGTGCGCGGTGAAATTCAGGGAAACAGTCAAATGCACCGGAATAGGCAAGGCTCTCCAGCGATTTTTTATTTACACTTCTTTGTACCACTCTTTTACTGAAATCAAACACATCTTTGTACCAGCCATTCTTTTCTCTTTCTGCAATAATATTTTCTACGGCAGCTTCACCCACACCTTTCAGTCCACCTAAACCAAAACGAATCTCTCCGTTTTTGTTCACCGCAAAACCTTTGAGTGATTCATTAATATCTGGTCCCAATACTTTAATGCCCATGCGTTTACATTCTTCNNTTCTTCCATAAAGAAGGTAATCTTTTCAATGCTGCCTGCATGGTTGAGTACGGCCGACATGTATTCTCCGGGATAATGTGCCTTCAGGTAAGCCGTTTGATAAGCCACAAACGCATAACAGGTTGAATGCGATTTGTTGAATGCATATTGGGCAAATGCCTCCCAGTCGGTCCATATTTTTTCAAGTTTATCGGTGGGGTGTCCTTTTGCGGATGCGCCATCGATAAACTGTTTCTTCATTTTATCCAGCACCGATTTCTGTTTTTTACCCATGGCTTTACGGAGCACATCCGCATCGCCCTTGGTAAAACCGCCAAGGCTCTGGCTCAGCAACATCACCTGCTCCTGGTATACGGTGATACCATAGGTTTCGGCGAGGTATTCCTCCATTTCAGGAATATCGTAACTCACGGCTTCACGACCATGTTTACGATCGATGAATTTAGGGATGTAGGCTATCGGGCCCGGACGATACAGGGCGTTCATCGCAATAAGGTCATCAAATTTATCGGGTTTGAGGTCGCGCAGGTATTTCTGCATTCCCACACTTTCAAACTGGAATGTGGCATTGGTTTCACCACGTTGATAGAGATGAAATGTTTTCTCATCATCCAATGGAATTGTATCAAGATCAATATCAACACCATGGTTCTGTTTGATGAGTTCCAGTGCCGTTTTCAGGATGGAGAGGGTCTTCAGACCCAGAAAGTCCATCTTGATGACACCCGCATCTTCAATAATGCTTCCTTCAATTTGTGTAACCCAGAGATCAGAATCTTTGGCCGTGGCAACAGGTATGAGATCTGTTAAATCTTTTGGGGCGATGATGATACCCGCGGCATGTATGCCCGTATTACGAACAGAACCTTCTAAACGTTCTGCTTCTTTAAGTACCTGTGCACGGATATCGGTACCATTGTAAATTTCTCTCAGCTTTTTTACGTTCTCAATATCTTCCTGCTGGTAGGCTTCTTTTTCTTCGAGTGATTTCTCTCCTTCTTTTATCGTCAGTGGCGCATGTAATACACGACCTAATTCAGTTCCGGGTTTATCGGGTACCAGTTTGGCCAGCATATTACTTTCGGCCAGCGGCAGATCGAGTACCCGGGCCACATCTTTAATGCTCATTTTAGCAGCCATGGTACCATAGGTAACAATCTGAGCCACCTGCTGCTTGCCATATTTCGATACCACATAGTCAATAACTTTCTGACGTCCCTCATCATCAAAGTCGGTATCTATATCGGGCATGCTCTTACGATCCGGGTTGAGAAAACGCTCAAACAGCAGGTTATATTTAATGGGGTCGATATTGGTGATGCCAATACAATAAGCCACCACACTTCCTGCAGCCGATCCACGACCCGGACCCACAAATACACCCAGCTCACGACCAGCTTTAATGAAATCACTTACAATAAGAAAATATCCCGCAAAACCCATCGTTTTGATGGTGAACAATTCAAAGTCTATTCTTTCCTGTATCTCTGGTGTAAGATCGGAATAGCGCATTTTGGCGCCTTCCATGGTAATATGCTTCAGGTATTCCCACTGGTTCAGGTTGGCATCGGTATGGATCTGAAAAGAGGCAGGAATAGGGAATGCAGGAAGTAAGATATCTTTCTTCAGGTTCAATACTTCAACCTTATCAACAATCTGGTTGGTATTGTCCAGTGATTCAGGAATATCACTGAACAGCTTCTCCATTTCCTGTGTGGTCTTGAAATAGAACTGATCGTTTGGAAATTTAAAACGACGGTTCTTTACCTGTGTTTCATCATTTACAAAATCATCAAACCCCGGAGTACTTTGTTTTTCACCTGTATTGATACAAAGCAGGATATCGTGTGCGTTGGCATCATCTCTGTCTACATAATGACTATCGTTAGTAGCAATAACAGGTACATGATATTTCTTTGCAAACTTTAAGAGTGCCTGGTTAATGAGTTCCTGTTCCTTGATATTATGTCTTTGTAATTCGATATAATAATCTTCCCCAAACAAGTCAAACCACCATTTGAATTCCTGTTCTCCTTTTTCTTCTCCGTCGTGCAGTATGGTTTGAGGTACATAAGCACCAATACAGCAGGTAGTGGCAATCAGTCCTTCATGGTATTGTTCAATCAGTTCTTTGTCGATACGCGGATACTTGCTGTACATTCCTTCGATAAAACCCAGTGAAGTAAGTTTAACAAGGTTCTCATATCCTTTTTTATTTTTAGCGAGTAAAACCTGGTGATAACGTTCATCTTTTACTTCTTTGGTGAAGGTTTTGATGTGCCGGTCTTTTACCACATAAAATTCGCAGCCTACAATCGGTTTTACCTGAGGAGCGAGAATGTCTTTCCCATTTTCATCTTTACCAATCACTTTGGTATTTTTCCAGGCCTGACTCACAAATTCAAATGCCCCGAACATATTTCCGTGATCGGTAATGGCGAGTGCCGGCATATTATCTTTGGCAGCTTTTTTGTATAGACTGTCAATGGCAGCGGCACCATCAAGTAAAGAATATTGAGTATGTACATGTAGATGTGAGAAAACCATAGTAAGGATGTCGGATGGCTGATGTCGGATGGCTGATTGTTGGGTTCAGCTTCCGGTTTTTCCGAGGAACAAATATCCCGGTTTTGAGGCGTTTTGGGAAGGGCTGATTATCCACATTCGCGTATGGTGGGAGGGCTGAAACGTGAATGGTCGATGATTGAGTATCATATCAGACATCCTGCATCAGCGATCAGCCATTTTTCCACAATTGTGGAACTGCTGTTAAAACTATAAAACTTATGCTCAATCCTTGGGCTGAAGGGTATGGGGGATTATATTGCAAATGTTATGATGAACAGGATCGTTTTTTTAACAGGTATGTTATCGGTAGGGATGTTAACCAGTTGCAAATCGTTAAGTAAACTTACGGCGAGGGATAATTCTGCATCCAAAACGGCACCTGCCAAAACAACAGCAACAGCACAACAAAGGGAATTTCTGGATGGAATTGAAGTGACACCCGGTGCCGCTGTTACCAGTCGGCATAAAACTAGTACCACCAATGCTGCTGCAGGGGCTGGAAAAGACAAAGTATCAACGACTGCAAAAGAAATGAGCAGCTTTAATATAGAACGTGCCGGTTATCTTCAGTTAAAGTATGCAGTCATCATTGATGCCACCGTTGAAAAACTGACCAACATTCCTTTGCTCGAAACCATCGATAAATGGTGGGGTACGAAATACTGTATGGGTGGCAGTACAACAGACTGTATTGACTGTTCGGCTTTTACACAGGTATTGATGCGTGATGTATTCAATACCACTCTGCCACGTACGGCTCAGGAACAATTTGATAACAGCGAAAAAATTGATCTGGCCGATTTACAGGAAGGTGATCTTGTGTTTTTTCATACCAGTGGGCGCAAAAAAGATATCACCCATGTAGGTGTGTATCTCCTCAATAACAAATTTGTACATGCAGCCACCAGCGGCGGTGTAATGATCAGCGATCTCAACGAAAAATACTGGCAACCGAGGTTTAGGGGCGCAGGGCGTGCTAAATAATTTGAAAATGTGCTAATTTGAAAATGAAGGGGGCTGCGGAAAAAGGTTGCTTTACTTTATTACTTTAGAATGAACTATTAAATAAAAGATTTTTCATTTTCAAATTGACACACTTTCAAATTTTCAAATTACTTATAG
>DPWF01000133.1:0-9914 GCA_003526435.1 Chitinophagaceae bacterium
CTGAACTTATTCTGCAACATCCTTATCAGTCTGTACTTGCCATTTTTGGCAACCCGCAGTTATCTATTACTAAAAAAAGAGAAGCGGCTTTACAAAAGGCTTTTCAAACCCACCCAAATATCCGGTTACTGGTTGAACATGCCCATAATTCGGAAGAAGCCAGAACCATTTCTCACAAGATGCTGAACAAACATTTACCCGATATTATTTTCTGCATGAGTGATGAGATTTTGATTGGCGTACTAAAAACCATCCAGGAAAAAGGATTACGTTACCCTGATAATATTGCTCTGCTTACGATCAGCAATGGTACTATTCCCAAACTTTTTCATCCTCAGATTACCTATATTGAAACAAGTGGTGAAAAACTGGGCCGTCTTTCTTTTGCACATATGCTCAATTGTATCAATGGAAACAGTGATGCGAAGGAGTTGCTGGTTGATGCTGTATTAGTGGAAGGTGGCTCGCTGTAAGGGCGTGAATGGTCAATGGTGAATGGTGAATGAAACAATTAAGAAAATCTAATTCGTGCCATTATTGACGATTGACCATTCACCATTGACCATTCACTAATATTTAAATACTTTGCCCCCCACCATCACTTCCTGCTTGGCCTCATCGAATGTTGCTTTCATACCGGTTCGGGAAGCAGCAGTGGTCATGATATTGGCTATGGAATGATAATAACCAGCTTCTACTGGCGCATTCGGTTGCTTTCTGCTTCTTACACATTCCATCCAGTTGAGCATATGCGCCGATGTAAGTACATCGCCACCTGTATTGGCAGAAGCTACCACTTTGGGTGCGTTATCTGCCAGGTTTATCTCAGGTAATAAATTGGGTTGCATCTGCATGGCATCTGCATGATTCTTTCTCAGTCCGCCTTTAGGAGAAATTTTATTGGTATTCAGATTCATTTCTCCACCGTTTGAGTAATAAATTTCTGCAGGGTTCTCATCACCATTGTGCATGCGCGAAGTGAACACCACCTGGAAACCGTCTTTCTCATTCGACCCATAATCAAAAACAGCAGTGGTAGTATCCCAGTTTCTTCTTCCATCATTCCACATATAAATTCCACCATTGGCCACTACAGATCTTGGATGTTTTAATCCGGTAAACCAATGCACTGTATCGATCTGGTGCGACATCCACTGTCCGGGCATACCAGATGAATAAGGCCAGAACAAACGATACTCCAGGTATTTACGTGGGTCCCATTGTTCAAATGGTCGATTCATGAGGTAGCGTTTCCAGTCTGTGTCTTCCTGTTTTAATTGCGCCACCAATCCCGGTCTGCGCCACCTGCCCGGCTGGTTTACGTTCCAGCTCAGTTCCACCATTGTAATCTTTCCAAATTTTCCTGCTTTAATAAATTCATCAGCGGCCATATAATTCACCCCGCTTCTTCTTTGCGAACCTATCTGTACAATTTTACCGGAAGCTTTTACTGCTTTCATTGCGGCTTTATTATCTTCCATGGTTTCTGCAAAAGGCTTTTCTACATAAGCATCGCAACCTGCCTGCACTGCTTCTATAGCATGTAATGCATGTTGAAAATCGGCTGTACTGATCATTACAGCATCTACCGATTTTGACGCATAGAGTTCTTCATTGTTTCTATAAGCCATGATATCATGACCCATTTTTTCTTTAATATAGGCCTGCCCTTCCTCCCTTCTTATTTTCCATAAATCTGAAACAGCTACAATATCAAAATTCAATCCCTTATTATGGTGAAGGAAACAGGGAAATAAAGAAAACTTAAACCTTTCCGAATAACCCACTACACCTACACGAACGCGGTCGTTGGCACCTATGATGCGTGCATAACTGGCGGCACTCATTCCCATTGAAGCAGCATACACTGCGGCAGATGCTTTCAGCGACTGTTCGATAAATTTTCTTCTGTTGGTTGACATAATTATTTATTTAGTCCGAAAGTCGGGTGACCGAAAGTCCGGAGTTATTGCTAAAAATAAGTGTATATCTATTTTAGTTCCTGGATTTTAATACTTCTATACCATACTTCGTTACCATGATCCTGTATCAGTAACCTGCCCTGGGGCGACATTCCGAAATTAGGCCACTGTGCATATTTGCTTTTAGCCACCAGTGCATAATAATATTGCGCGCCACGCTGGTATTCCAACATCTTCCATCCATTGAGATAATGTGTTACAATACCGTTGGGCTGAACGATGATCATACCTTTGTTCCACTCTCCTATTTTTCTTCTTGCCCTTGGCTCCCGAACAGAAGGAATTAAATCGTATAAAGATGCCAGCGTTCTGTTGTTTATGGACCCCATTTTAGCATCGGGATGTTTTTCATCATCCAATACCTGGTACTCCAGTCCAATGGCAGAGCCCGCATTCTTTTCATTTTCTGTTACAAAATATTTTACACCACTGTTTGCACCTTCTGTCATCTTAAATTCAAACTGAAAAATAAATGCACTATACTCCTGTTCTGATACTATATCGCCACCGTTTACAGATTCTCCGCCTGTTGCAGGAAGTACGCGCAATGTTCCGTCTTTGACTTCCCATCCTTTTTCCGGAAATGATTTTTTATATGCACCTCTCCAGCCTTTTGTACTCACCCCGTCAAACAATAATTGTACCCCATTCTTTTTTTCAGCCTCCGATAAATGATTCGGAATAAAATTGGCCACGAATACTTTATCTGGCACTGTACTTTGCAGTTTGGTGGTTTTAATACGAATATTGCGCCAGCGTATTTTTTTACCTGTTTCTTCCTGCTTGCCAATGGAATGCACCTGTAATGCAATAAACCCTTCAGGTGTAAGATCATCTACCATATGAGCCGTTGGCACTCCATTTACAAAAGTGCGGATAGCATTTCCAATACATTCTATCCGGCATTTGTTCCATTGTCCGGCTTTGTATGCAGTTTTTGCAGATGGATTATAATCAAGCGGATATAACCAGTCTCTTCTTGCTTCATCATAAATACCACCTGTCCATGCTCGTGGTGAGGGATCTATTTCAAACTGGTACCCATGCACTCTTCCATTCTGGTATTCGGGTTTGCTTTCGCTGCGAAACTGTATACCCGAATTCATTTCAGCATCTAGCTTAAACTCGAGTTCGAGGATAAAATCTTTATACTTCTTTTCAGTCACCAGAAAAGAGTTGGGTTCACCAAAAACAGTTGTACCTATAATTTCTCCATTCGATACACTGTATTTTGCTTTTCCGTTTAACTGCTTCCAGCCACTTAGGTCACGGCCATTGAATAAACCAACCCATTCATTTGTATTTTTTTGTGCCAGTAGCTGCATTTGACCTATTAAAAAAACAAGCAGAAGCAATTGTCTCATTCTCATTCGTTTGAGGGTAAAAGATACAAAAATCCCGCAAAATGAATACATCACTCCCTGATTCAGTGTGCATTAGCATTAATACCCAGAGATGCTGGATTTAAAAGGTACCTTACATGAATTAGTCCTACAGTAAATCCAGTATCCGGCCCTAAAAGATGAAACTCTATATTAAGTATATGGTTAGCCTTCGTTGCAAAATGATGGTGAAAGAAGAGTTGAAAAAACTTGGGATACACTATGCTGTTTTAGACCTCGGAATGGTTGAGCTACTGGAAGATATCACAGATGAACAACGTGCTGAACTTAAAACCAACCTACTACATTCCGGTCTTGAGCTTTTAGAAGACCACAGAAGTATTCTGATTGAGCGTATTAAAAACGTTATCATTGAAATGATACACTATTCAGATGAGCTTCCTGATACGAATTACTCAGACTATATCAGCAAAAAGATTGGTCAGGATTATACTTATCTCTCCAATATTTTTTCAGAGGTAAAAGGCATTACCATTCAGCAGTTTATTATACTTCACAAAATTGAACGTGTAAAGGAATTGCTCTTATATGATGAATTGAATTTGACTGAAATTTCGTACAAATTACATTACAGTAGTATTGCACACCTCTCTAATCAATTCAAAAAAGTAACCGGGCTTACCCCTTCTTTTTATAAAAAACTCAAACAAAAAAGAAGTCAGAACCTCGAAAACCTGTAAAACTTGCAAGTTTTCCTTGCAGTTATACAATGAAATGAACGGTCATCATTTGACCTTTATGCGTCTTAGTCTTTTCACTTCAATATTTAATATCAAATGCAGAATTTTCTTGACACTAGCGAAATCGAAAAATCAAAAGCTCATATTATAGTACAAATAATTGAGTATATACCCAATGCGGTATTGAGTAAAACCATCATTAAAAAAATCACTGGCAACATTACAATATCATCGCTGGATGCAGGAGAAGAACTAGCCGAAAAGACCAGTCCTTTTGATACATACATACAGATTATTGATGGGAATGCTGAATTGTCTATCGACAATAAAAAGTTTTATATGAAATTAGGTGATGGCATTATTATTCCTGCACATTCAAAACACAACTTTCATGCCTCTCAGCAATTTAAAATGCTGAGTACCATTATTAAAAGTGGTTATGAAGAGTAAGTATAGAAATCACAAACTGCAGTATATGTAACAATCTGTTGCTATTATGTAAGAGTATTTACTGTTTAAGGCTTCATCTTTACAGTGAATCAAAAAGAAATGAAATGACAACTCAAAATGCAACTCCTATAGCGTCACCATTCAAAGTAAAAGGTAACTGGTCTATTCATACAGGAAAATTAAAAGCCAAGTTTCCCAGCTTAACAGATGATGACCTGAAATTTGAAACAGGAAAAGAAACTGAGCTACTGAGTAAAGTAGGAAAGAGGCTGAATAAAAGCCTGGAAGAAACTACAGCAATCCTTGAAAAAGAAATGAATTGATAGTAACTCGTAAAAAAATCATTCAATACGGTTTTCTTATACAGTAGGGTTTTGGCGGGCACAGACAGTAAAACGTCTGTGCTTTTTTACTCATTCTTCATCATTAAAAAAAGATACCATGAGCAATCTGTTATATATTATTGCAATTGTGTTGATCATTATCTGGGCTACTGGTTATTTTGCCTATAATTCAGGTCAGGTCATTCACGTATTATTGTTTCTCGCAGTCATTGCGATTCTTCTGAGAATAATAAAGGGTAGAAACGTTCTTTAAGCATATGGTAACGTATGTTTCCGAATGAATCATGCAATGATTATCCTTTTATGTGTAATAGTTTTTACCATAATGTGCTGACCTTTGTTGACTGAGAAAGAATGACTATTCAGATTTAACATTCATTATTCCTTATCTGATCTGTCAGAAAAAATCTCATACAATTATGAAAACAAAACACCTGATTATTACACTGTTTATTTGCCTTGCTTCTTCTTTATCCAACAGCTATGCCCAATCGTACAAAACTGCTTTGGGTCTCAGGTTTGGTGGGCTTACCAGTGGTGTTACACTTAAACATTTTACCAATAGCAATACTGCACTGGAAGGTATACTGAGTGTTGGCCGAAAAAATTTCCTGATCACCGGTCTGTATGAAAAACACTCATCTGCCAATAAAAACAGCGACCTGAAATTTGTGTATGGTTTTGGAGGTCACGTAGGTTTTTTTCAGGATGGAGGAAGCTACTATTATAATGATGGCAGAAAATATACATCATCCACCGTTTTAGGTATTGATGGTATATTAGGATTAGATTATAAATTCAACAAAGCTCCTGTTAATATCAGCATGGACTTAAAACCTTTTATTGATTTTTTTGGTGGTAACTATGTTTATATGGATGGCGGTATCAGCTTGCGATATACGTTTTAATCCTTTATAGGCTAATTGATTGATATTGTTGTTACCCCCTAATGGCCCACCTGTTTTGCAGGTGGGTTTTTTATTACACATCATCCTGCTCGGTCATCGCTTTACCCAATATGTGATTAATACAATAAAAAGTTAAAAGCGTGTAATAATTGTCGCTGTAAGATAGACCACCTTTACACAACTGATACTACCTAATAAAAGATGGTTATCAATTTACTGTTATGAAAAAAATAATACTTCAAAGTTTTTTCCTTTTTGCATCGATGTTTACTGTTGCTTCTGGGATATCAGCGCAAGACACTTCAAACCGTATAAGTACAGTTGTAGCACCACCTTTGTTCTCTGGCAATAAGGGATTCAACACCTGGTCATTTGGTTTACATGCAGGTGTGCTGGCTCCGTTTTCACCTTTTGGAGGTAAAAATGATTTTTCTAAGTGGAAGCCTGCTTTAGGATATGGTGGATATATTAAAGCACAGTTTTCACATACTTTCGGTATTCAGGCTGACTTCCTCAGAGGAACGCTTAAAGCCAACAATGATAAATTGTGGGCAGGTGCACCTCCTGTTAGTCCATATAAATCTTTTGAAACAGATATACATTGGGCTACCAGTTTAAGCCTGGTTGCTACACTAGGTAATATTAACTGGTCTCAGTTACATACATCGATTCAACCTTATGTTTCGGTAGGTGGCGGCGCCATTAATTATAACCCGACCCTGGTAACTTCAGGAGGCACAACTGTTGATTTTAAACCATCTGGAAGCATTACTAAAGTGTATATGCCCATTGGTCTTGGTATTAAAGCTAATCTGTCGCGCAGCATCAATCTGGATATCGGTTACACGATGGGGCTTGTTGAGTCTGATGATTTAGATGGCTATTATAGAGAGCCTTATATCAGCGATAAATTTTCTTACGGTCATATCGGCCTTGAATTTTCTCTGGGCAAACCTAATAAAGCACAATTGGTTAGACATAACCCTCCTGCACAACTGGCGGGCAATATGAAAGAGGCAGATGATGCGTTAAAAGCTTCTCTTGACGCAAGTGAGGCTCGATACAATGCCCGTCTTGCAGCATTGAATGGTCTTCAGGATGAATTAAACAGAATGAAAACAGATACAGATGGTGATGGTGTAAGCGATTATTTTGATAAATGCCCAGGCACTCCACGAAATGTAAAAGTAGATGGCGCTGGTTGCCCGCTGCCGGAAGTGACTGTTAAAAAAGATACAGTCTACAAAGTAGAAACAAACACTACTTATGTTATTACACCGGAAGACAGACAAATAGTAACGGATGCCATCCGTAACCTGGAATTTGATTTTGGAAAATCTACTATCAGGTCACGTTCATTACCTTACCTGAATAAAGTAGCAGAACTGTTAACCAAAAAAGGAATCAGTCTGAAGCTGGCTGGCCATACAGATAATGTGGGTTCAGATGCAGCTAACATGACACTTTCAAGAAACAGGGCTGAGTCAGTAAAAAAATACCTGGTATCGCAGGGTGCTAGCAGCTATAAAATTGAAGCTACAGGTTTTGGTGAATCACAACCTGCATCAAGCAATAAAACTGCTGATGGCAGACAGAAGAACAGACGTGTAGAGTTTACCATCTACTAACCGAGTATACTATTTAAAAGTTAAGGCCGGATCAAAATATGATCCGGCCTTTTTCATTGTTGTACTGATCAATATAAAAAAACGGCACCAGGAATGATGCCGTTCTCTTCAGGATATCTTTTACTGATTTAACAGTTCAAGATAGCTGATGCACATGAGAATTGTTATCGGGGGTAATGCTATTGTTTTGCTTTTCTGATTACCAGGTCTCCGCTCCAGCTTTTAATCATCAGCTCGGCACCGCCACCATTGATCTTACCTAAAACCCAGGCGTCTTTACTAATTTTATATACACCGCCACTATTGCTTTTTGTTGGAGCAGCCGTTCCTTTTTCAACAGTCACTTCAAAATCGCTATAGATCTCACCCTGATCTGTTTTCATTTTAAGATTGGCTTTTGCAGATGCAGGCAAAGAAATATTTACATCTCCGTTAAAAGTGGAGAAAGCCATCGGTTTGCCATCGGTTACGCTGGCAAAAGTTGCATTCACATCGCCGTTAATCGTATTGGCTATGGCCGAACCTGAGATACCACTCAGTTTTACATTACCATTGGTATTACTGATCTCCAATTCACCTTTTACATTGGTTACTACAATATCTCCGTCATTCACTGTTTTGAGTATCAGCGTACCATTTTGTGGCACTTTTAACTCAATATCCATCTTTCTGAAAAAACTACCATTGCCAACATTCACTTCGTTGTTTTTTTCAGTGGCTTTTAGTTCAAAACTTCCGGAGCCACTGATTTTTTTCAATCCATCTCTGGTTTTGTCGTTTGATTTACTGGCTTTCTCAGCTTCTACTTCTACTGAGATAACAATATTATCAGCCGTATGGCCCGTTACTTTTATAGAGCCGGTAAACATATCTACCTTGAGTTTATACGGTTTACCCGGGCTGCTTAGGGCAATGGTCAGTTGCTCTTTGTCTGTTGTTTGTGCGAGGATAGTTGCGGAGAAAAATAAAAGCACTACCGCTATTACATATTTGATCTGTTTCATATACTGATTTTATGATTTTTTGATATAAACGTTTCCGTTCAATGTTTCGAAATGAAATTGTTTTCCACCACTACCGATTTTTACTCCGGCATTTTTAATGATTTTGTACTGCGTTCCTTTCTCATTTGCTTCTCCATTTTTTACCAGGGTATTGCTGATGGGTTCTGCATTATCGAAATCGGTATAATAACTGCCATTCATGCTTTTGAAAAACAATTCAGCATCAAGATTGGTTTTATAATATACGGTGATATCGCCATTAATGGTATGATAGGTTGAAGCGGCCGGTGGATTTACTGCATAACGTACATTCAGTTTGCCATTTATGGTCGAGGCCTTGGTAATACCTTTTGCATTCTCAATATCAACCGAACCATTTACATTGCTCACGAAGAGGTTACCATATACATTGTCTACATTGACATTACCATCATTTACCGTCGACACACGTAAACGCATATTGTGTGGTACCTTTACTACCAGGTCGAGGTAATATTTATAGCGGATGCTTCTGCGATCCTCATTTCTGTTCCAGTTTTGCTTGGGTCTGGAATCGTAAGGCGCGGCTACATAAACGAGAATACTGTCTCCCATCTGTTCCATTTCGAATTTAAATTCTTCTTTTCCTTTGTCTACTTCTTCCTGCGACTTAGCAGTAACTTTTTTATCGATTTCAAGCACTACTTTATCTCCATCGTAGCCTTCTACTTTAATCGATCCGAATACATTGTACACGGCCAATACCGCTTCCGAATTTTTAGCATTAATGGTAAACTGTTTCGATATGTGTTCTTTAAATTCCTGTGCTGGCAGGTCAGTGCAGGCACAAAGGGATAGTGTTCCTGCTATCAGCAGGTTGCATATTTGTTTCATATGATCAGGGGTTTTATGAAATGAATTAACTCAGTTGATGTATGGTCTGTTTAATCTTGTCTTTAATGGCTTCATTGGTTTCAGGTTTCTTCAGCAACTGCTGAAAAGAACGTACCGATTTTTTCTCCTGCATTTTCAGCATCAGGTCGGCCAATACCAATTGTACCAATGGCGAATCCTGGTGGGCAATGGATTGTATCAATCCCTCCCTTCCTTTCGGGTCGGCCGTCATTTTGGCCAGGGTTTCGAGTGCGGTCAGACGCACATTTACATTCTCATCGTTATTCAGTGTTGTAAGCAAAGCATCTTTTACACGTGTATCTACCGTATCAATTTCTTCCACATAACTTACAGCTCTTAGTCTCTCTGAAGCCGATGGATGTTCCAGCAAACTCAGCGCCAGCATTTCACGCATTTCTTTTACCTGCGATGACAACTGTTGCACTTCCGAAGTACCAGTATCTTTTGTTTTGAAAAAAACAGTAGTAGCCAACACACCCACCACTAACATACCTAAACCATATCCAAATTTGGGGGTAGTAATATTGGTAATAAAAGCATTGAAGCGGTCTCTCCACAGCGACCATGCGTTACTATGCGATAATTGCTGCTGCTTATAGTTTTCCAATTCGGTCATGAAGC
>DPWF01000133.1:9952-12142 GCA_003526435.1 Chitinophagaceae bacterium
GCTTCGGGTTCAGGCAGGGTAACAGTAATATTGCAGAAACCCACGATTTCATTCAGTTCTTTTTTGCATGCTTCACAGGAAGCTACATGCAGGTTTACTGTTGCTTTTTCTGCATCACTGAGTTCATTCAGTGCCAGTGACCATAATTGCTCTTTGTCGAATCCACAGTTCATGATAAAATGGTTTTATGGCTGAGTTCCAGGTATTTTTCTCTCAATTGTTTTACGGCCCTGTGTACCCTTACTTTAATGGCTCCTTCAGACAGGTTAAGCAGTACCGCTATCTCCTGGTATTTCATCTCTTTATAACGCGATAAGATGATGAGCTCCCTGTCTATTTCATTAAGCCGTTCCAGCGCCCGTTTCAACAATTTCTCTTCTTCTTTTCTATGTATTTTCTCATCTGCTGTTGTACTGTCCTGTAACTGGTGTTCTACCTGTTCAGTATCTACAAAAGCCGATGACCGTTTATTTTTCCGGTAATGATCTTTCAATGCATTCCTCGCTATGGTATACATCCACGTCTCAAACTTATGCGACCCGGTAAAAGTGGCCCTTGAGCGAATCATATTCATAAATACCGTCTGCACCAGATCCTCACTTTCATCTTTCAGCCCCGTATTATGATAAAAAAAACCATACAGGGAACGATGGTGCCTGTCGAAAAGCAGTCCCATCTGATCCAGGTTGCCTTCTTTTACCCTGAACATGAGTTGATTATCAATAGATTCGGTAGCCAATCCCGGGTTAGTTTTACGTGGTTTGAGATATAAACTGTGGGAGATAGGGAAAGTTACACGATGAACCGCGATTTTTCGAAAAGAGGCGTAAAAAATAAGGGATGATAAATAAGGAAACGGGAAAACAGACAACCATTACTTCATCTATTACTGGTTCTTATTTCTTCTTACAGGCAGTTTTATATAGCTATCGTTATACCATTTAATTTCAAGCGGCTCTCTGGCATCCTGTATTGTTTCGGTGTTTACATCCTTGCCGGTTCCATAATTTATTTGTTCAGACTGGCTTTTGTTTACATTCATAATTAATACCAGCCTGCTTCCCTTGCTGATTTTTCTGCTTGTAAAATAACTGTTGGTGAATGGAAGTATTGTTTTTTTACCCGGGGTTAACAACTGTCTTTTGGTATTGTCTGTTGCATAACTGGCCCTGCCCATAAAATAACTGAGGTAGAAATAGCGGCCGTCGGGTAGTTGTTCAAACAGCACTGCGCTGTAATCCATATCGCGTTTGTTGATGGTAACTTTCATATTGCCGGTAAAAGAGCCGGTAAATTCTGTTGCCGTTTCAAAGGGTTTGCTTTTATACATTACACCACCGCCACTAAAAAGGCTGTCCCATATAATACGAAACTCGTAGAAATAACTGTTCATGGAACTACGGTCGGCAAAATCAAGTTCCATATTGGTATAACCGGGTTGCGTTGGTTTTTTGAGGTTGAGCAAACCATCGTTTTTATTGTCGAGGTAAAAAGTGATTGTATCGTTACTCACCTGCTCCAGCGAAGCAGCATGTTTCCATTCGTTGGATGCCATGGGCTGGTAATTGATTTTATCTTTCAGGAAAGCGGGTTTTGGTTTTCCCTTCAGTATATAATCGAACCATTCGTAAATGATGTTGTGGATGGAAATATTGGCCACCGCATCAATGGTATAACCATGGTAAACTGTATCCGGAAAACCCTGTGACCCGAAATGGCCATAAGGACCAATGATTACATAATGTTCGGCACCCGGCTTGTATTTGTTGTGTTCGCGTGTATAATACAAAGCACCAACCTGACCACCATCGTAATAACCCGTTGTGGTTAGTACAGGAATATTGATATGGGCAAACTCATTTTTATAGGGAATCATTTGTTGCCAGTAGGCATCGTAAGTAGGGTGTTGCAACCAGGTTTGAAATATTTTATTGCGTGGTCTGCCTTCCACCAAACTATCCATTGCGCGATATGCCAGCCCTTTCTGAAACCATGTATATTCCAGCGCTTTCCATTTCGGGCTGTTATAATCTTCGGTGTCGAGAAAGCGGTTGTTTGATACATAGTAGGTCCAGGAGAAAGGAAAACTCATCACAACATTATTCATCATCGGCACATCTAAACCCGGTGCAACGGTGGCTGAGGGTACAATGGTTTTTAGTGCGGGGTGTAAACGTTTTGTGGCGGCCC
>DPWF01000116.1:0-3302 GCA_003526435.1 Chitinophagaceae bacterium
TGCTGAAAGAAGTGGCCAATGCCATTGCCGCCAACCATCCTGAATGCTACCTGATGGTGGTATTGATTGATGAGCGTCCGGAAGAGGTTACCGATATGGAGCGCAGCGTTAAAGCAGAAGTAATTGCTTCTACTTTTGATGAGCCCGCTGAAAAACACGTGAAAGTATCTACTATCGCCTTACAAAAAGCAAAAAGACTGGTTGAGTGTGGTCACGATGTAGTGATCCTGTTGGATTCTATAACACGTCTGGCCCGCGCACACAATACGGTTGCACCTGCGAGCGGTAAAGTACTGAGTGGTGGTGTGGAAGCCAATGCCATGCAAAAACCCAAACAGTTCTTTGGTGCTGCACGTAAAATTGAACATGGTGGTTCTCTTACCATTCTGGCTACTGCACTGATTGAAACCGGTAGTAAAATGGATGAAGTGATCTTTGAAGAATTCAAGGGTACGGGTAACATGGAATTATTACTCGATCGTCGTTTGGCCAATAAACGCGTGTTCCCTGCCATTGACCTGGTAGGTTCTTCTACCCGCCGCGATGATTTACTGTTAGACAAAGAAGTATTACAAAGAATGAATATTCTCCGTTTGTATATCAATGATATGAATACCGAGGAGTCGATGAATGAATTGCTGAAGCGCATGAGAGGAACGAAGGATAATGAAGAGTTCCTGGCTTCGATGAACAGGTAAGAAATTAAAAAGTAAAACGGCAAAATTCAAAAAGCGGTGAGTATAATATACTCACCGCTTTTTTTAAACCCCTCTGTGTCTTTCTGTGCTTTCAGTGGCAATTTATCATGCCACAGAGGACACAGAAAGACACAGAAATATTTACCCAAGTTTTAAAATAGAAAAGCGGAATGCATATTTACATTCCGCTTTTTGTTTTTCGGATAGGATATGTATTAGTGCTTGCTCAGACTAAACGAGGTTGATGGTTTCACTGTACTGTTTTCCGAAACGGTCGGTTGCTTTTACAATTACCTGTTTGGCATTGGCCGATGGTTTTGCAAAAAATAAATGATCGGCCAGTGTAGGTTCCACAAACTTATGTTTCACCGGCAACTCAGGGCCCGCATATAATTCAATGGCCCAGGGGTCTCTCGCTACTCTTTGTTCCATGGCACCTTTGGCGGCTCCGTCTTCCCACCATTCTACTTTCCATTTGCTGTCCCAGTTCCATACATTGGCCACAATTTCTGTTGGCGCTTCTTTCAGTCTTCCTTTTTCATAAATACGCAACTGGTGATCACGGTCTTTCCCTGTCGATTTATAATACCACTGTATATCGCTTCCATTTACTTCATACACACCATAACCCATGGGTGTTCCATCGCCACAAATGGGTCCGGTCCACCAGGCGCCACAAACCGTACCATGGTTATGCTCCATGATATTCTCCTCTTCCCATGCTTCATTAAAATGTGTGTGACCCGACATGATATGCACTTTATACGGTGCCAGTATTTTATACAACTGTTTTCTGTTGGTTACCACACCTCCCATTTCTTCTTCTTTCTTGGCTCTTCTTGCCGCACCGGTATTGGTAGGAATATGTACGCTTAATACAACCGTTGTTCCGGGTTTTACCAGTTTCAAATCGTTCTCCAGCCACTGCAACTGGCTTTCGGTAATGTAGCCGATATATTTTTTTGCAGTTCCTACAAAGAACACATCATCGAGCACTACATAATGTACCTGTCCGCGATTGTATGAATAATAAGTTGGTCCAAACTGCTGTTTAAAAGTTTTGGCTGAGTAATCATCGCTACGTGCATCCAGATCCATATCGTGGTTGCCAATTACATTAAAAAAAGTAACGCCTGTTGCTGCGATGGCCTCTTTGTAATCTTTAAAGAACTGGAACTTGTCCCACACCAGGTCACCACAACCGATACCGTGAAAAAGGCTGTCTTTTGGATAAGACGCTACCAGCGCTTTCAAATCGGGTACTGTTGTAGCTTTTAACTGATCGCAGTCAGACTGCGAAATCATTTGTGTATCGGCCCAAACCACAAACTGGTGTTTGGTATCGTCTACGCTTAATTTATCAAGCGAGAAATCGGCTTTGGCATTCAACTGATCTGCTGCCAATGATTGATAGAACCAGGCTACCTGATTCTGCTGGTTGAATGCATAACCGGAAGGTGTGCTGATATAAACAAACTCGGCATTCGTATGTACATCGAAACTGTAATTACCCTGTGCATCAGTAGATACAACAGAATAACCATCGGTTACCGCCACGTTGGCAATCCCTTTTCCTTTGCTGTGTACTTTTCCCGATACAGTTCGCTGTTTTGCATTTGTAACAGCAGCACTACCGATAGATGGTGCACCCAAAACGATGGTTGCTAAACTGAAGTTTCGAAGGAATGATCTTCTTTGCATAAAAAATGTTTTTCTCAAAAGGAGTCCTTTGGACTGTGATTCTCTGTGGCAAAACTCTTTCTAATATTTAACGCTCCAAATTATTGAATCGTTATGTATTGCCACAGAGACCACAGAATAACACAGAAGTTAGGTTTATTTTTCCCACCAGCCTTTTACGTTGAAATTATCGCCGCCCATGGCCTGTACGGCTTTATTGTAGTTTTCGGTATTCGTAGAACGTACATTGATCGGGTACATATAACGAACCGGTACTTTTTTATTGTTCACCATACCATCTGCCGTTGGCAATACCGGGAAACCCGTTCTCCTGTATTCAAACCATTGCTGGTGATCTACAAAAAACAGCGCCACATATTTCTGTAACATAATACGTTCCAGCGTACCATTAAATGCTGCATCGGGCGTATTGAAATAAGTAGCCGGCATTACAGCGCCCCATTGTTCAACAGAAGCTTTTACTCCTTTTTCATAGGCCGTTTTCGATGCTGTTGTATTATTGAAGAACAGTTCTACTTCCGATTTAATCAGTTCTACTTCTGCATAGGGCATCAGTACACAGATCATGGGTGCGGTTACCAGCGCAATATTCAGGTTGGATGGAATGTATTTGAACTGTGATTCCCCTCCTGAATAACCACTCGGTATGCCCATATAACCCAGGTTACCGGTTCCGGTAGATGGTCTTGCGGTGGTTGCAAATTTTTCGCGACGAGGATCGTTTAATGTATTCAACTGGTCGAGGAAAAACTTGCCCATGGCACGGAAAGTGGTAAAGTCAATTGCTCTTCCCCAGGGTGATACATTGGGAACCAGTCCTGTTACTTTTAAAACAGCGGCCTGGTCGTTGCTGGTAAATACCGGATATTTGGTCGGGTTATCGATCATCGCCCGCAGCTTTGT
>DPWF01000116.1:3324-8043 GCA_003526435.1 Chitinophagaceae bacterium
CGTTCTTTTTGATACACGTAACAGTAAACGCATCTGTAATGAATTACAAAAACGTTTCCAGTTGGTTACGTTGTTGGCATAAAGAATTTCTGTTCCGAAACTCATGGCTCTTGATGTTACAAACAGGTTATTCGCAGAATCCAGATCGGCAATTATTTTGGTGTAAATATCTTTCTGCTCATCGAATACCGGACGAAGAATTCCTTCATCACCTTTGGCTGCTTCTGTCATGGGTACATTACCAAAACAATCAGTAAGGTTTGAATAGATCCATGCATTCAATGTTAAGGCAATGGCTTTGTAATTCGGATCATTTAATTCTACCGCCGCATTGTACATTTCTTTTACGTTAGTGAGCCAGCGATAGTAGGTGGTCCAGGTAGAACTTCCTGCATTCTCTGCAACATCGTACCTGTGTACACCACCCGATGCGCTTGGGAATGGTAATGATACCTGCATCAGGTTAAAAGTAAAATCATCGGCCCTTCTTGTATTAAATGCAGTTACTTCATAAATAATCGGGTTTAATAATGTACCCGGACTTATTTTATCGATACGGTTGGGATCTGTATTTACTTCTGCAAAATCTTTATCACAGGCACTGAACAACAGTGTTGAAGCAAGAAGTAAAAATGTATATAGTTTATGCTGTTTCATGTGGATGCTTTTATTGATTTTAGTTACATGGAATTCGCCGGCAACGCTTCTTTCTCCGTCAGCACTGTTATGGCTCATTTCATGTTATTATGTTGTTACAGAATCAAAACTTGACGGTAATATTTGCTCCAAATGTTCTGCTCGATGGTAACTGACCCATTTCAACACCCGGTAAAATGGTTGAGCCATTGAGTGCTGCTGTTTCAGGATCGAAAATGGGGAAGCTGGTAATCAGCAACAGATCGCGTCCATACAATGCAACTGTTACCTGCTTGAATAATGTTTTACCCAGTAATCTTTTAGGTAAACTATATTCCAGTCTTGCTTCTCTCAGTTTAATAAATGATGCATCAAATGAATTTGATTCCACATTCGCCCTGCGATAGTATTCTACATAGTAGTCTACAGGTAATACTTTGGTTGTATTCGGTGAATATGATTTATCAGGGTTTTCAATTACACCATCACCAATAATAAAATTCTGTTCGCGTCCGCGCAGTGTATGTTTCAGTTTACCCTGCTCACTCATTTTATGATGGGTTTGTGAATAGATGGTTCCTCCCAACTGGCCATCGAACAGGAAACTGAAACGGAAGGCTTTATAAGTAAACTCATTACGGATGCCGCCTTTCCAGTCTGCATAAGCAGTACCGATGTATTGAATTTCGGCCGGACGAACAGGTAAACCTGCGCTGTTATAAATTACCTGACCTTGTGGTGAACGGGCAAAACCAAAACCATAAATATCACCCGTTGTTCCGCCCACTCTTGCCTGAATAGTTGCGTTACCGCCATAACCAATATCCTGTTTACCATCCATTCCTTCTGCCAGTTCCATTACACGGTTCTGGTTTTTAGACCAGGTGAGAATGGTGTTCCAGCTAAAATTTCTGGTCTTAACGGGATTGGCATTCAACACCACTTCAATACCCTGGTTACGTACAGAACCTGCATTCAATACGGCTCTTGAATAACCTGTTGTTGGGTCGAGGGGCACATCAAGAATCTGGTTTTTAGTAAGGTTGCTATAAACCGTGAGGTTAAGGTTGAGCCTGTTTTTAAACAAGCGAATATCCAGACCCGCTTCATAGTTGGTAGAAATTTCGGGTTTGAAATTTACGTTGTGTAAAATGGTAGGAACAGATGCCGAACTGGGGAAATCGCTCATTCCATAATACTTACTCGTTTTATATGGATCGGTATCATTACCCACCTGTGCCACTGAAAAACGCAGTTTGGCAAAAGAAATCTTTTTGGGCAACTGAAACAGTTCACTCAAAATAACACTGGTATTCACCGATGGATAGAAGAATGAATTGTTCTGTACCGGTAATGTACTCGACCAGTCGTTTCTTCCTGTTACATCCACAAAAAGCCTGTTTTTGTAAGAGAAAGATGCCGTTCCATATATACTGTTTACTTTTTTATTGCTGTTTACATTGGTCATTAGTGGATTGCTGACACCATTGCTCAGTTTATACACTGCCGGTGTAACCAGCCCATCCACTGTTCCATCTACACGTTTATAAGAACGGCTCATGGCATTGGCACCTGCAGAGGCAGTGACATTGATATGAGAACCGATTTTGTTTTTATAAGACAGCAATACATCGGTATTGATCTCATAATCTAAAATGGTCTGTTGCTTATAATAACCTCTCTGGAAATTGGCTGTACTATACGGGCGTTTCTGTTCTCTTTCTTCATTTGTCATACTAACACCTGAACGCACCATGAAATCAAGTTTTTTGGAGAACTCATAAGTAGCCGCAATATTTCCCACCATCATATTACTTTTCACCGCATTGGTCATTTCATATGCAATCAGGTAAGGATTATCAATAAAGGAACTGAATGGGTGTACCTGGTCAACCTGTGTTAATCCTTTCTTCCAGATGGGTCTGTACCATGCCAGGTCAACATTCGGATTCTGGAAAATCATGAAATAAGAAATCGACTGGTTATTATAACCTGTAGCAGGCAGGTTATCGCTTTGTTTGTTGGTATAATTTATTTTGGATGTGATGCGTAGTTTATCTGATATCTTCTGGTTCACACTCAATGCCGCTGTTATTCTTTTATAACCTGTGTTCGGCATGATCCATTCGTTTTTTGAGTGCGTAAGCGATGCGCGAACAGATCCGTTCTCTCCACCACCCTCGAGTGCAATATTATTGGTGATGGTTGAACCCGTTCTCCAGAAACCCTTGATGTTATCGGTGTAAGGTTTCCATGGTAAGCGTGTGGTTGATGGTCCTTCTACTGTTGGGTCATACTGAAAATAGTTCTGTCCGTTAAAACGCGGGCCGAATGCACTACTGGTTCCACCGGTACTAGCCCCGTCTGCTGACGCACCATAAGAATAATAAAACTGACCTGCTGTATTCAATGCTTTTCCTGTTCCCTGTCCATACTCATACTGATAATCGGGCCAGCGCAAAACTGTATTGAAACTGATATTGCTGTTCAGCGTAACGCCAATGCCCTTTTCTTTTCGTGCCCCCGATTTGGTTGTAATGAGCAATGCTCCATTGGCTGCACGGCTTCCGTATAAAGCGGTGGCTCCGGGGCCTTTCAATACTGTAATACTTTCAATATCGTCGGGGTTGATATCTGAAATACCATTACCAAAATCGATAGGTACATCATTTCCGGAACCAGCACCATAAGCGTTGTTTACACCCGATGAAGTAAGACCGCTGTTCATAGGTACTCCATCGAGAACAATCAACGCATTGTTTCCTTCCGGATTCATTGATGCGTCTCCACGAAGCGATACTCGTACAGAATTGAGCGGACCAGATCCCGGAGAGATCAAGTTCAAACCAGCCACTTTCCCCGATAATGAACCCACCCAGTTATTGGAGCGGGCATCGTTCACATCATTTTCTTTCATGGTTTGTGCAGCATATCCAAGCGCTTTCTCCTGACGCTTGATACCGAGTGCTGTTACCACAACTTCATCGAGTCTGCTGTTTTTTTCTTTCAGGCGAATAAGAATGGAATTGGTCTGACCTTGTTGTTTTACCACAAAACCATTCTGGTTACCATCTTCATAACCCACATACGAAAAGCTGAAATTGTAGCGACTACCTACCTGAAGTTGTTTGAATACAAAAACACCTTTTTCATTGGTGGTGGCCGATAATGATTCATTACCTGTTGTAGCCTGTTTGCGCGCAATAATCGTTACGCCTTGTAATACTTCTCCTTTTTCGGTTAGTACAGAGCCTGTTACATCGGCTGATGATGACTGAGCTACTGCTTGCGTAACGGTAAGAACCATTAACAGCAAAACAGAAAGCAGGCTTTTTGTCTGGATCAGTTTTTTCATAAATTTTTGTTTCGGTTGCTGCAAAAGATGACCTCCACATGGATTGACCATATGTGTACCCTCTGCTGGTAAGTTGCTTATTGATTTTTTTCTAAACGAAAACGATTGTTTCCTTCTTTCTTTATTGTTAACCCATTCATATTCCCAATCACATTCAGTAATACGTCTGCCGAATCGGTTGGCAATACTTTTCCGGTGAAATAATGATTGTTTATAACCGATTGATCGTATTGAATTTTTATAGCAAACCGTTCTTCCACTTGCGACAGAACATTTTGCAGCGGTGTGTTATCGAAATTGAGTTCGGTTCCTGCTATCTGCATTTTATTTATTTGCACACTTCCTCTTTCAGGTGTTTTAACCGCTTTTGTTTCGGGTACAAATGCTGCTACTGTTGTTCTTGTTTGCTTGATGGAGTAAGTCATAGCCGTACCGGGTAAAAGGTAAACAGGTCCGCTCCAATGTTTATCTGTACCTTTTTTGTTGACCACTACTTTACCTGTATACAGTTTCACGGTAATGCCCTCTTCATTTTCTGTTACACGAAAAGAAGTGCCAAGAGCGGTGGTAGTAATTTCTCCGGCTACTACAATAAATGGTTTGGTTATATCTTTCTCCACTTCAAAAAAACCATTTCCGCTGAGTATGATTCTTCTTTCTTTTCCGGCAAAGCCTTTGATATACTTTATGGTTGAACCTGGTTCCAGTGTTACTTCTGATCCATCTGG
>DPWF01000116.1:8054-10714 GCA_003526435.1 Chitinophagaceae bacterium
GTAAGTGAACAGTAAGAGGACTGGCTGTTGTATTTCCACGGAGCTCCATTGCATCTGTTTGCTCCAGCATTGCGAGTTGTGGTTCATGAACAGCGGCACGGTATTCACGCGAAAAAAACCACCAGCCACAAAGAACCAGTAGTATTACGGCTGCGGCAGACATGTATAGATGTCTGTAGCTGGTTTTTCTGGAATGTGTCAGGTTTATTTCATTGTTTATTCTTCTCCACATTTCTTTTCTGTAAGATGCGGGTACAGGAATTTCTTTACCCGCCTGTTTCCAGTCCGGACCCAGCCATCGTTCCACTTCTTCCGGATGATCATACAGGTATGATACAACAGTGTTAGCCTCTTCGGCCGAACACTGTTGATCAAAAAAACGCTGTAATAGGTTTTCTGTTACCTGCATAAAAAATAAACGCTGCTGTTAACTAATACGTAATTCTGTTGCCTTTACCCCTGCTGGTAATAATTTGGTAACACTCATCCGTTGATGAAAAGAAAAAGTTGTGAAACCGTTGCAATAGAACGGAGCTGTCTGATGGCTTTTGAATAATGATCTTCTACTGTTTTTATAGAAATGGAAAGACTTTCTGCTACTTCTTTATTGGAATAGCCATGTACTACTTTCAACAGAAAAATATTTTTCCGGACCGGTGGAAGGCTGCTGGTAGCTGCTTCTATATAGTTACTGTTTTCGAAGCTGCCGTCTGCATGAACCATCGCCCCCTGAGCCATTTCGAGTTCTTCTGTTAATACAGAACGTTTATCTGCCGTACACATCCTGATATGATCTATGAGCACGGATGATGCAATGGTAAAACATTGTATATCCATTCCGTGGTCTGCTGAAAGTGTGTGCCGGCTTTGCCATATCTTGATGAAAGTAAGCTGGGTTAGCTCGCTCGCTACGTCGTGCTGACCTACCCTTTTCTGAAAGAAACGAAATAGTTTGGAGTGAAATTCATTGAACAAAGCCGTAAATGCCATCTCTGTTCCCTCTTTCACAGATGCCACACTAACCAGTAGGGATATATTGCTGCGCACGGTCTTGATTATTTAAGACCGTAAAATTGAGACAGAAAATGGAGGCCTGAGATTATCTGATTGTTAAGAAAGATGACTTACCCTTATGCTATAGGCTGTTCAAAAAAATTTCGATGCTGATCATTATTTCAAGAAACTTATGTTAATCTCGTTTTCACCTCATCAAAACGGGCGTCATAATCTTCACGGATGGTGCCGAGCAGGCGGTCCCAGAACAGGAAATATAATCCGTAGTTGCCTTTAAAATATTGATGGTGCTGGTTGTGGTTGATGGATGTGTTGATCCATTTACCCACAATTGTTTTATTAAATCCTTTTGGATAAAGCTCATAACCCAGGTGTCCGTAAACATTGTACACAATCATGAATAAAAAGAAAATAAGCAGATGTGTTTTGTGTATGGGGATGGTGAATACAAAAACAAAGAGAATACCTATTTCAATAAAGGCTTCTACCGGATGAAAGGAGTAAGCGGCCCAAGGTGATGGATTGGTTGACTGGTGGTGTACCAGGTGAACATAGTTGAATATTTTTTTATGATGCATGAGCCTGTGCATGAAATAAAAATAGGTATCGTGCATAAACAGCATCAGCGGAAAGGCCGCAAAATAATAGATCCAGCCATATTCGCTGATCTCTTTATAAATGGTGGTATGTGGCCTGATGGAAGAGTGTGTGAAAACAACCGATGAAACAAGACTGAAAATGAGCATGGTTACAAGAGAGTATAAGATTTCTCTTGCATAATCTTTATTTCTGGGGAACCGTTGCTGAATTTTTTTGTACAGCCATTTATTTCTGAACAACACATAGAATAAAAGAAACCCTATGAGAGCCAGTAAAAAATACCGGGAGCCTATGAGTTGTGCGTTTTGAAAGAATGCGTTCCAGTTCATAGCCTGTCATCTTTATGCTGCTTCATAAAGATAATGAGCCAGAAATGATTATCAGCGGTTAACAATAAGTAATTTTCTGTGTATCTCTGTGTCTTCAGTGGCAATAAACAATGCCACTGAAGACACAGAAAAGCAAAGAAGTTTTTTGGGGGGCTACACCTATTGCTCCATAAACCGTGTTAACCCGATTTTTGCTTTGAGTTGCAGTTTCTTGTGAAAATAACCCGACCAGCCCAGCAGCCAGCCCGTTAAGCCAAAAGCCTGTTTGCTCCAGCGGTAGATGGAGAAAGCATCAGAGTGTTCAATGATGAGTCCGTCTTTAAAACGCATATGGGCTTTAATATGGTTTTCTACTTTTCTACCTGTTTGAGAAAAAATATAATTGGCTTTCCAGCCTGCTGTAGCGTATTCATCGTCCAGCAGTTGAATATTACCATAGCTGAGAGAGAACTCTTTTGCTCTTGTACAAAGCATTTCCCACATGGCTTTTACTTCATGTACATCCAGCAGCCCAAACACCGGGTCGCTGAACACGGCTTCCGGATGATAACAGGATTGCATGGTTGCATAATCAAGTTGCTGAAATGCGGTGTAGAATTTATGTATGGTTGCTTCGTTGGGGTTCATGAGAGATTATTAAATATTGAATGATGCATATCGAATGCTGAAACCAATACTTCGACATTTGTTATTCCTTATTTCTCTGTTCCTCTGTTT
>DPWF01000030.1 GCA_003526435.1 Chitinophagaceae bacterium
CCACAAAGCGAAGATGAAAGTCTTGCTTTTTTCTTGAAAAGAAATGCCCATAGTAGTATAGAACAAAAGGAATAATCGCTAATTTCCTTTTAAACCCTGCGCACTATGGATTTCGAACGAATTATCGGCGGAATAGAAAAATTACTGTACCGCATTATCATAGAAATGATAATGNNTCCATCACCATAAAACGGTTATTCAGGAATACGAAGAACTGTTACACGATTGTAGAAAGGGAAGAAAATATTCCGCAGGAAGAAGCCCGATACCTGAACATCACCTCACCGGTAAAACTGGCCATCATTATTGCCATTATATCATTGTATGCATTGCAGCAGATGAATACAATTGATGAAACGCTTGGTGAGGCAACTACTACTGCTGTTACCGATTCAACCCTGGTTGATACAAGTGCTGTTACGGATGCTGAACAAGTCATTGAAAACGAAGCGGAGCGGGCTGATTACCTCATTGAATCAATAACAGCATCTTTGAGTAAACTCAATTTAGTGGAGCAATCGCTGCTCATTTTTCTGGTAGCCAATTTCGATGCCATATTGCTGGCCCTCTTATTGGGGCGAATGAAAAAACAAACATTTCCCGGCGATGTGTTCCGGCGATCTTTTTTTTCGATGATCTATGCAAAGAGTTATACGAGTATACCTGTGCTGCTAATGATGCTCTGTGCCATTTTTATTCCTACGGCTGCAAATAATACCGATGAAATGCCATTATTAACCTCTGAAATATTGTTATTTATCGGGCTGCTGTTGTATCTGTGGGGTATTTATCTGTTTATGAGAGCCACATACTATATTCTACAACAATATATTGGTGAGAAAAAGTGGTGGTTTAAGTCTTTCCTCCTGATCTGCTTGTTTTTGTTGGGTTATGGGTGGATTGTTTTTATGATTTGAATTATTTCACAGGTGTAAATATTTATGGTGTTAGAAATACTACCACAAACTTTTCAAAATGATTCATGTACAGAAGGCATAGTCATTTAAACGTGTAACGGTATTTCAGTAACAGATACTTCCCAATCAATTGATTTTTAATTGCTTAGTATTTTGTTGCTTGAAGGGAAGAACGGAAACCGGGTGAGTGTTTGGCCAGCTCATTTCTCAGGTGGCTGAAAGAAACAGAAGTAATGCCGGGATCGGATGCAATAATGGTATGCGGAATTTTATTTTTCAAGCAAAAGAAAATGTTCGCGGAAGGAAAGCAGACGCTGACGCGCACGCATGGCACGAAAACTTTTCTGCATGCTTATTTGTTTTATTTTTCAGCAAGAAATGCGCTATGTCATAAAACTTATTTCAGATACTTAAATTAATTACAGACAGATTTTCCTGAGATGACGGATAAAAACCAGAAAGCATATGCGATTTACTATTACTGAACAATGATAAAATGACTGACATACCGAATCAAAAAAAATCACATGCATAATTTTCGAATTAAAAATAACAGGACCGCACATTTTATTATTCTCCTGGCTGTGTTGTTACTGATGTCTATTGCTGTATGGGCCTTCTTTATTAAAGAAGATCCTGTAGCACTGGAAGGTACTGCCATCATTATTTTACTAATTATTGGCGGTATCGGTTCTGTATGCGTTTTTATGGCGCTGAAAATGATTATTCAAAATCCGGATGTGCTTCTGATGAATGAAAAGGGATTCGAGTACAATCCCGGCGGCGTGTCTTCAGGTTTTATGCATTGGACCAATGTGGCCGATATAAAATTTGTAGACGTTAAAACAACCCATGGACAATTGAATGGTCCTGTATGGGAACGCACACTGGTAATAAAACTGAAAGATCCGTCTTTGTACCAGGATCAATTTAATACAGTCATGAAAGGACTGATGAATCTGAATAAAAATATGTACGATGGAGATATTTTTTTTCGACTTAGTAGTTTCGGTAAACAAGCCGATGAAGTACACGCTTTGATGATGAAATACTGGACCGAATGTAAAAACAAGTAATAGCAGCATGACTTTGATAACCAGGCTTACATATGGCTGTTTAATAGTATTCTTGTGGTTGGTTACTGCAACTGCTCATGCACAGCAAAAAAATATTTTGATGCAGCAGTCACGGCAATCAAAAAAAATATCCAATGCTGTTCAGCAGTATTCCCCGGCGATCATTCTTTTTCTTTCTCCATAGCGTCTACATAATCAAGAGAGATATATGCGTATAACGTTCAATAAAAGTAGACACTACGGAGAAAAAATGAGCAGGTTACTATTATCCATCTTCACATTCAAATCCCCAGTGGATTTTATTAAACTCATCTAACATTCTGATTCCATTCTTTCTATCTATCGAATTGATAAATGAAATCTTGCCTAGCAACCAGTCTTTGAATCCGTAAGGTGTTTTTCTTTCGTCACCCCAATTGTCAGTTGTCCACCTTTTCAAATGCTCAAATGGACCATATTTGCGCGCATAATACAAGTGTTTGTAAATCTCTTGCCTTTGTTTTTTAGAAACATGAAATCCATGAGTTACTGTAAGACCGGTTACATATTGCTTCATGCCTTTTTTTAGGTAAGCTGTTTTATCCTCGTTAACAAGGAACCCCTCACTCTCTATTATGCGCTTTACCAAGTGAAGTGGCGGTAATTTCCCTTCAGGCTTATTAGTTGAAAAAACAAGGTCATCGGCATAGCGTGAATACCTGCAGCCAAACTTTTCCGATAACATAAGTAGTCGGCTGTCAAGCGGCTTTGCAATTAGATTCGCCAGTTGAGGACTTGTGGGCGCTCCTTGTGGTAAGAAAGCATCATAGAATGTGATCTTTTCTACCGTTTGGCGTAGATCCTTCAATGATTGGGATTTCCAATATTGATAGGATGGAAAAGCAGTAGTGAGTTGAGCCAGATCATAAGCAACATTAGGATGGTATCCTAGATATTTGAATAGCCCAAACACACGTTTTTCATTTATGGTATCGAAGAATCTGGTGAGATCAACCTTTAATATTCGATGAGCGTTTCTATGGGTGTAGGCGTTAGTTGCAAGAGACGTTCCTGGGACAAATGCGGTACAGCAATCCAGTACAGAGACCTGTTGAAGAATGTTCTTATTGATCCATTTTTGGAGATAGAGTAATTTTTTTTCTGGGGTCATAATATGACGCAAGCCGCCATTCTTCTTTTTGATACTGAACTGCACATATTGTGTAACACGGTAATGAAGAATTGTAAATATTTCTCGGGAAGGCATGCCAACTAGGGAAGCAAAATGCGCTCTGGAAAAAATTACCGGTAATCCGTTATCATCGAGTTTTTTTGCATATTGAACAGTTGACTCAATAAACGCTTCAGATCGCTGCTTTTTTCTTGCTTCTTCTATGTACTCTTCAAAAAGGAAAGGCATAACAGGTTACTCTTTTATGAATGTTAACGTAGTTGATCTGCAGATCAGCATCAGTACTAGCTAGGTATCCTGAAGAGATTTAAACCTTGATGCTTTTCTGTGAAAGGCCAGAAATAAAAGCGACTTCAATAATTCTCAGCTTACGCAACTGAGAACCTCCACAAAGCGAAGCTTTGAAAAGGAAATGCTAACCTGTCATGCCGTATCCTTAAAGGTTTTTAATAAAAAAGTTTTTTGGTCTTTAACTTCCAAGGATGACGCCTCACGGAATTTAAAGATGCTACTGTTTTTTCTGAGGTCTACAAGGAATTTTGCGCCTTTTCGGGTTATTTTTCCACTTAGGTTAACAAGATTCTTCGCAGCCCCCTTTTTAACAATATTTCCGAGTTCAAACAAACTCACACCTAGTATCTGGCAAATCTGAAGATGGGTATATAGTTTATCGACTAGAATCATGTAAACCAGAATGGAATGATCATCCCTTGCGGTGAGTGTGATTTTTTTTCCGTCAACAATAACATTAATATCCTCATCGAACTTCAAATTTAGTTTGTGAATTACACCTAAATAAAAGGCTGCTTCATTTTTAATTTCCCTTGCTTTGTCCATGCGGGCCTTAGCTGCGCGAGGAAAGATTGGATTCCAGGAATTATCCCCCCAAATAATGGAAAGGCAATTGTTTGGTGTACCGTAATCAAAAGCAACAAGCGCTTCGGTTTTTTCGTATCCAAGAGGATCGAAGAGTTGACCTACCAATGGTTTATATCTTGTTGGGATATTCTTACCATATTTAATGCAAAGATTTCGCAACAAGGCTCTGTTTTCAGATAAGTTGAAAGGTGAATCTTTCTTAGAAAATATTTTTGAACGATATTCTGCAAATATTCTGATCTCAGAATAAAATTGTTGCATGAAATGGCTACCACTATCCATAACAATAGCTGCAATCAGTGCCTGCTCTTCATAGATATTGAAATTTTTCCCTAGAATGTTTACGATCTTTTCTTTGCGATACCATTTCTGAAAAGATTTTCCAGACCCGATAAAGTCATCAACAAAAACCATTACAGTTTCTTGTACAAATAGGTATGTAGATGGATCTTTTGTAAATCCTATTCTATTAACGCGTTTAAGATCTTTGTATGCCGGACATTTGGATAACAGATACATGACAATATCATTGCTCTTTGGATACGCTGCATATGGTACTAATAGGTAAAATTTATTGTTGCCAAAATGACCATCGAGAGCCTTAAGCTGTTTATTAAGTCTGTCTTGTAGTTCGGGGAAAGGAATATATTCAAGATAAAATAGAAAATCCAATGCAAGTTCAACTTCCGCTTCTTCAAAGTTCTCCAGCCATGATTTTATCTGGTTTATGTAAACTGAGTATTTCAGCCTAGGTAATACATACTCTATCTGGCGAACCAGTGGATCAGTTAAAACACATGTATGTCTCCTGATACCGGCCATGAGCTGGTGAATAAATTAGGTTTACTACTAAATGACTTCAAGATATTCATCTTTTACCAAGTAAAAAATTCTTATACGTTTTGTTAATCATTTTCAATTTAAAAGCAACTTTTCAAAAGTTCATCATCTCCGAATAATGCTATTTAGTTAAAGCAACCTTGCTTCATCAACACTTTATCCAATCCCCCAAAATTACAGACACACAATCTCAACCCATACTAATAACCGGCACAAGCATCTGCAAACCACGCTAAAAGCACAGCCCTTTTTAACCAAATACAGCAACTTTTCAAGACATACCTTCTCTCAAAGAAGCAAAAAATCGATCTACTAACCCCATTTCCGCCCAGTCCACGCCACTAATTTCGATATAATTAATTGATAATCAACTAAATTTGCAAATTTAAAGTCAATCTTTAAAATATCTAAACCTTTGCTTTAAATTTGCACGAATTACATGAGTTTCTTTAACCGACATATTAATACCAGGATAAAACAAGTGCTGAAAAACCATCCGATTGTATTTCTCAATGGAGCAAGACAAACCGGTAAGAGTACGCTTGTTCAAACAATGGCTGCTGAAATAGGTGAACATGGTAAACCGGCCCAATATGTAACTTTCGACAGACCTACACAAATGGCTGCGGCTTCTTCTGAGCCGGAAGCATTTTTAACAAGCTACAATCTGCCATTAATTATAGATGAAGTGCAATTGGTACCCGAATTGTTTCGCACACTAAAAGTAGTGGTAGATAACGCACGTTTTGAGCAGCAGGAAACAGTCAATGGCCGATACCTGCTTACCGGATCGGCGAATATATTGGCATTGCCCAATTTGTCTGACCCGTTGGTGGGTAGAATGGCCATCTTAACCTTATATCCATACTCAGCGGCAGAAGCCACACATAATAATCCGGGTCAGTTGGAAAAAATAATGCAACTGAATTTTCGTGATATCAATGATCGTGGGCTCACGCTGATTGATGCCATGAAGCGCGCCACATTTCCGGAAATAGCTGCTGCTGCAGAAGAAAACCGGAGAACATGGTTCGATGGTTACATAACCACTATTCTGCAACGTGATGTGAAACAAATTGCGGAACTGGAAAAAAGTTCATTGCTGCCACATCTCCTGCGTGTACTTGCAACCCGTGCAGGTGGTTTGATGAATGATTCTGATATTGCACGTGAAGTAGGATTGAATTCGGTAACAGGAAAGTCGTATCGTAATATTTTGAAACTGATGTTTTTAACTTTCGATGTGAGTCCCTGGTACCGGAATGTTGGTAAACGATTGGTAAAGTCGGCCAAAGGATATTTCTCAGATACATTGATGATTTGTCACCTGCTCGATTATAACCTTGATGATATTGCCAAAACAAAACCTGAATTGTTTGGGCATCTGGTAGAAAATTTTGTGGCAACAGAACTGAAGAAACAATTAAGCAACAGCGATATAAAAGCCGAACTGTACCATTTCAGAACAAGCGATAACAAGGAAGTAGACTTTATCATCGAAAAACCAGATGGCTCCGTATTCGCTATTGAAGTAAAAAAATCTGAGACAGTAAACGCTGATGATTTTAAGGGTATAAAAGCATTCCAGGAATTAACGGGTAACGATTTTACCGGTGGTATTGTATTGTATTCAGGTAAAGAGGCGGTTCCATTTGGTAAAAATCTTTGGGCAGTTCCCTTTTTTGCACTTTGGTGATGCATACTCCGGAGACTGGGGTAACAAATAAAGTATTCATCCGATTTCACTAACTTACCCATACTAAACCACCTCGTCATATGAAAAGAGCATGGGTAATACTTCCTTTTCTGTTATTGTTTATTACTACTGCCCATGCACAAGCTGCGGCTACACCCGATACGGTAAAAACGGGTATCTATGTTACCAGCATTCATGATATAGATTTCAAACAAAAAGAATACACCATCAATCTCTGGTTATGGCTGCGGTACAAAAACAAAGATTTCAACTTTGAAAAATACCTGGAACTGCCACAGGCAAAAAATGTAACCAAACTCTACAGCACCATCGATAGTACAGCCGAAGGCATTTATATGCTCATGAAGCTGCAATGTGTGATGAAAGATTCCTGGACCATCAAAAACTTTCCGTTCGATAAACAGCGCTTATGGTTTTCCATAGAAAATTCGCAATACGATGCCAGCTCATTAATATTTGTGGCCGATACCGTGGGCAAAAACTTCGACCCCCGTTTTGTGTTGAGAGGCTGGCAGATTGATAGCTTCACACTCTCTACTGCTATAAAAGCTTATGAAACCGGGTTTGGCGATCCTGCACTGGAAACTCCGCATATGGACTATAGCTCTTTCAGGGTTAAAGTGAGTTTACACAGAGACGCAACAGATCTTTTCTGGAAAATGTTTTTGGGCATGTACGCCGCATTCCTCATTTCCTTCATCTGCTTTTTTATTCATGCCGATAATATCGATTCACGTTTTGGGTTAAGTGTAGGTGCTTTATTTGCTGTGATCGGTAATAAATATGTAGTAGAATCATCTATGCCTGAAGCCACATCTTTTACATTGGTAGATGCGTTGCATGGTATAACATTGCTGTTTATTTTTCTGGTAGTTACCATATCGGTGTACTCCCTTAAACTGGCCAAAGCAAATAAACTGAAACAGGCGAACAGATTCGATTCAATAGCGGGAATTATTTTTCTGGTACTCTATCTTTTGATCAATGCATACTTAATCAATAAAGCCAAGAGCGGGTAAAGCAATTGATCTGCTATTAATAGCAGCAAGTTTTTTGCCACTGAGGACACAGAAAAACACAGAAAAATTCAGTGTACCTCTGTGTCCTCAGTGGCAAAAACATCCACTACTCTACCACCAAAAAATCTAATTAAGGCTTGGGTATGGTAATGCTTTGCACCCAGTTCCATTCCGGAGGATCAACACCCAGCAGGTGTTTTACAAAGAAGTCGCGTCTTTTATGTTCACCATAATCACCACCCAGCGAATGCCCCATTCCGGGTATTTCAATAAAATCGAAATTTTTATTGGATTTAATCAATGCGTTCATCAATTGTTTGGTGGAAGAAGGATCTACATTCTCATCCATTTCACCCAATATGAGCAATACTTTTCCTTTCAGTTTTGAAGCATGTGTTACATTGGAAGATTCTGCATACTGCGGGCCAACCGGATAACCCATCCATTGTTCGTTCCACCATATTTTATCCATGCGGTTATCATGACAGCCCGAAGAAGAANNNNCCAACCTTATAAAAATCGGGATGAAACAATAAAGCACCCATTGAATTTTGTCCGCCGGCAGAGTTACCAAAAATGCCCACTTTATCAAGATTCATATACGGGTATTTTTTGGCGGCCGCCTGCATAAATAAAATCCTGTCGGGGAACCCACCATCTTTCAGGTTTTTCCAGCAAATATCAAGAAAGGCCTTAGAGCGGCCATTGGTACCCATGCCATCGCACTGCACCACAATAAAACCAAGTTCAGCCAGTTCATGTAAGGAACCACGTGAATCAGTTACAAAATTTTTAGGCACAAAAAAACTATGTGGTCCTGCATAGATGTATTCTATCACAGGGTATTTTTTGTTAGGGTCAAAATTACTGGGTCTGATGATCATGCCCCATATATCTGTTACACCATCTCTGGCTTTCGAAACAAATACTTCGGGTAGTTTCCATCCTGTTTTAAGTAATTGCGAAATGTCGGCCTTTTCCAGCTCCATTACTACACTGCCATTGGAAGCATTCTTTAATGTTGCAACAGGTGGCGCATCAATTCTTGAATATACATCTACAAAATAGTTATCGTCGGGAGAGAAGTAAGCAGTATGGTTTCCATTTTCACTGGTAAGCTGGGTAAGACCGGTACCATCGAAATTGATTCTGTAATATTGAATAAAATAAGGATCAATACCTTCCTGTTTGCCACTGGCTTCAAAAAGAATGGTACGTTTTGTTTCATCCACTTTTACCACACGTCTCAGCACCCAGTTTCCTTTGGTGATCTGGTTCTTTACTTTACCATTGCCATCATAGAGGTAGAGATGGTTCCAGCCATCGCGCTCAGAGGCCCAGATCATTTCTTTACCATCCTGCAGATCGTAACGGTATTTCTTACCACTGTAATCAATAAAACTTGCACTGGTTTCATTTACCAGCTCGCGGGTATTTCCATTAATATCCAGTTCCATTACTTTATACTGCTGGTGACCACGTTGATTGTATTCAAAAGAAACCGAACGGCTGTCGCGGCGCCATACCGGATTGGTAATGCTGTACTGGTTGGCAATGCTTACAGCATCGGCACCCATTACTTTCCTTGAGTCTACCGAAAAAATAAAAGGTTGTCTTTGTTGTAAAGCATCACCCGGTTTCAGGTAATTGCGACTGTGCAGTTTAGGTTGAAGTTGATCAACAGGAGATGATTCAATCAGGTACACCGTATGCTCTTTCGCGGGTCTTACTTTGGTAGTGGCAATATGTTTACTGTCGGGCGACCAACTGAATAAAGAAGCATAATATTCGCCGGGAGAACCATCGAAGCTTAGTTGTATCTGTTCCTTTTCATTTTTGGCTGAGCGGATGTATACATTGTATTCCCTGATAAAAGCGATCCATTTGCCATCGGGAGAATTTACCGGACGATCGCCCTGCCAGGAGTTTACCTCACTCCATGCACGATTGTTACCAGCCTGCCCCTGCGGTCTGTTTATTTTTGTGGCACTGGCCTGTTTGGTATCAAGTTTATAGGTCCAGCCAGAATCACCGATGGTGAATTTTATTTCATTATCACCTAATGTAATTTCATTAAAGGGTAAAAGTACCGGATCTGTTTTTCTGCCCGCAGCAGTAAGCGCCGCAGCCAGTTCGGCAGGATGGTAAACGGGTTGTTTGGATTTATTCTGTACATCTACTTTAATAAACTCTTTTCCCCTTGTGGTTAGGGTGCTGTAGAGAATATGTCCATTTGTCCATTTGGGGTTATCAACCGAACCCAGCACTTTGTTTTGCATCAGCCCATTCATGGCTTCGGCACGTTGATAGTCGCGCAGGGTGCCTTGTGCGTTAAGTACAGTAACAGATAGTAAAAAGAAGGAAACCAAAGCAAGTGTTTGCTTTAGTACTTGGGAGATAGCAGCCATAATACATTTTTAATGGCTGTAAGTTAGGCAGAGAAGAAGGGAAGGCTTTTGCAGATATTTAGCTAGCCTATTCTTATTTTAACCAGTTTTTTACCACAAACGCTCAGTAACCGCTTACGATTACCCAAAAGGATCATCCTCTGCTTTATACAAAGCAATCAAATGCTGAAATGCTTTTTTAAGCTTGTCGAAATCCTTTTCTTCAGCCATCAGGAAAAAGAAGAGCACATCATTCACCATTTGATTACGCCCATAATACACTTCCGGACATCCGCTGATTTTTTCCTTCACCAATTCTTTTTTAATAAATGAAAGGTTGAGGTAGCGGATGTTTTTATGACCATAAGATTTGAGTGTGATGTCTTTTACATAGATAGGATCAAACTCATAACTTCTGTCAGGACATTTAACATAACCACCCCAGGATGGTTTTTCGTAAGCATTATAAGCATATTTACTTGAACCGGAAGCCGTGTAAGAAAACCTGAGACCCTTTGCTGTTTCAGTAAAAGCAATACTTTCAACTGTACTGCCATCATTGTATTCCAGCCCTACGGTTTTTTGCAATTGCTTATTAATATAATTGATGGTTTCCCCTTTTGTTAAAGTGATATCCTGCCCCATTGAACAAAAGCCAACCAGTACAAATAAAGCCGCAAAGAATACCTGTTTCATAAGCGAGGATGTTTTTACGAATGTATGTATCTGTTGGAAACTATAAACACTTTTCAAAACGGGGATGCTTAAAAATAAGAAAATAACGCTATGGATAGTTGGCAAAACATGAAAGAAAGGTATTGCTATACCGAAAAACCGGTAATCATTTATTGATGAGTTGAATACGGGTATACTGCTTTATGTTTGTAAGAACCCGTTTCGAAATGCTGACCAGGCATATTGAAACAAGAGGTTGTAAAAACTAAATCTGTTGCCATGAAAAACCTGTTCA
>DPWF01000379.1 GCA_003526435.1 Chitinophagaceae bacterium
AAATAATATGAGGTATTCATTTTCTGTTTCCCAATAATTGCCTTCAGTTAATGCAGGATCTGATTTTGCAGCTACCCGGTTTTTATCTTTTGTTACATAGTTGTAACTGTAATAACCCTGTTTCAGAAAAAGTGGTATTTTATAGATGCCTTTCTCCGTATCAAATTCCATCAACGAACTATCACCTGCCTGGTTACCTGTAAATTCTCCTGTAATAAACACATCTTTTCCTGCAAATGGTTTTGAATTGGGTGGCAGTAACATAAAATCAACAAAAGCATAATCGCCCTGCCACCAGGGATTGATGGATTCTGTGGTTCCGATTTCATTCCATCCATTCCTGTCGTTGAAAAAAGCATACCGCATATCGTTTCTTATCAGATCGGGTTTGATATAGATATGATTCGGCTGTGTGTTTTTATCTATCCGGTCGATCCGGTCACTCGAAAAACGAAAACTTCTAAGATCGGCCCAACGGTATTCTTTGCCTGCCGGAAACAATGCATCCTGTTCACCATTGTATTCCAATACATTGTTACGGATAAAAGCAGGTTGTAAGCCTGTTGCTGCATCATCCCACCGGTTATTCTGAATAATCACGAGTTTGGTCTGTTGCTGTGGGCTCATCACATTCAAATCTTTTGTTGCCACGGTTACCTGTAGTTTCTGATGAGTGCGTATAAGGCTATTGTTAAACGGTTGCGATATTCTTGCCCCGATACTTACTTTATCATCCACCACCATGATACGTTTGGTAAATGCCAGTTTTGATGTATCTCCATCCAGAAAAACTTTTAACAAATAATTGCCGCTCTTGGTAGGCACCGCACTTCTCTCCGGTAATAAGGTCTGGTAATGTATATAACGGGTAAGTGCAATAGATGACATCCGATATTGCGACAACCTGTTCTGTACAAAACCACGGATATAATCGAAAGGATTCAATAAAGCCGGCGACCAGTCGGCATTACACAACTGATATGTATAAAAGAAACTACGGGGATAAGCCGCCNNATCGGCACTACCCAGTCTGATCAGTGGTATGGATTGCTGATCATTCTGTTGAAACAACTTCACCGTTCTGATACCTTCCATATAAACATGATCGGGTTGTCGTTGTGCCACGGCATCATGCAGGAATAAAACAAATGACAGTATAAAAAGGCGACAATTCATGGTTCTCGAATAAAGTTCTGATGATACAAGATAATACAATACAGAAACACAGGCGTTATAAGTTCCGTTCATTCATTGGCAGTTCGTATTTTTACCAAAATCATGCCATTTGGGACTTTCCTTCGACATAGCTAAAAGAATAGCCTTTAACCATCAACATTCTTTTTCGCGTTTCATCATCCGCCTGTCGATTGCAGCCACCACACTTAGTGTAATGGCGATGATTGTTACACTGGCTTTTGTAAACGGTTTTCAGCAAACCGTTTCAGGCAAGGTTTTCAGTTTCTGGGGACATGTAAGGGTGCAGAAATATGAAGCAGGCAAATCACTGATTGCTGAAGAAACACCTTTGACCATGGATAGCGGTATTCAGAAAACCATCAGCCTGCAACCGGGTGTGATCAGGGTTCAGAACTTTGCTACCAAGTCGGCGGTAATAGAAAATAAAAATGAGATTGAAGGTATTTTGATGAAAGGTGTAGACGCTGGTTACGACAGCAGCTCACTTAAACCTTTTATGCAAAGCGGAAGCTGGATCAATTTTGCAGACAGCGGTTACAGCAAAGAGATCATCATTTCAAAAGCATTGGCCAACCAGTTGAATATTGCAGTAAATGATACTGTAAAAGTGCATTTTGTTTCTTCGATTGATGATAGTCGTACCTATCGTAAACTACTCGTTAAGGGTATTTATAAAACCGGCATTGAAGAATACGATAAGCTTTTCATCATGGGAGACCTGAGACTTATCAGGAGGATCAATGATTGGAGAGATGACCAGAGCGGCGGTTATGAAGTTTTTGTAAATGATTACAAACAGATGGACAGCATCAGCAAAGTATTGTCTGCTGCTTTACCTGCTGAATGGATGAGCAGAACCATTCGTGAAGTGTATCCCAATATTTTCGACTGGCTCGATATACAGGATGTAAACAGGGATGTGATCTTTATTGTAATGTCGGCTGTAGCCATCATCAATCTCATCACCTGTTTACTCATCCTCATCCTGGAGAGAACAAGAATGATTGGTGTATTAAAAGCACTGGGAGCGGGCAACTGGACCATCCAGAAGATATTTCTCTACCATGCGTCGGTTATCACTTTTACTGGAATTGGACTGGGCGCATTTTTGGGTATCGGCATTTGCTGGCTACAACAACTCACCGGTTTTATTAGCCTCGATGAAGCTTCTTATTATGTATCACAGGCTCCCATGGAAATCATCTGGTGGCAGGTATTGGCAGTTATAACAGGAACGGCCGTTGTTTGTTACGGTGCACTTTTACTGCCCTCTGTACTGGTAAGAAAAATAAGCCCGGTTAAAGCCATACAATTCAGGTAGATCAATATTGCGGCGATCTTAATTGCGACAGGAGTATGCCTGTGGCCACAGCAGCATTCAACGATTCGGCTTTACCTGTTCTTGGAATGGTAATGGCATGATTGATCAATGGCAGGATTGTTTCGCGGATGCCTTTTGATTCATTACCGATCACCAATATTCCTTCTTTGGGTGATGCGGTTGTGTACATAGACTCCCCATTCAGCAAAGCACCGTATACCGGCACTTCCTTTTTGGCCAGTATGGTTTCCAGATCGCGATACCATATTTTAACGCGCAAAAAACTGCCCATGGTTGACTGTATCACTTTAGGATTATACAGTTCTACAGTATCCTTACTGGCTATGATCTGATCTATTCCAAACCAGTCTGCAATACGGATAATGGTACCCAGGTTACCGGGGTCCTGTATACCATCTAATACCAGTGTAAAATGATTTTTCAGTTCAGGTTCCCCACCTGGCTCCTGCTGTTCTGCGATCAACAACACCTGGTTAGGCGTTTGTAATGCACTGATTTTTTCCAGCTCAACAGCAGAAATGCGGGTAATGGGTATATGCGTTACAGGTGCCTCCCACTCTTCCACTGCATAGATATTTTTTACGGGATACCCCGATTCCAGTAGTTCACCTGCCAGCTTTACCCCTTCGGCCAGAAACAACCGTTCAGCCGACCTTTGTTTTTTCTGGCATAAAGATTGAATATATTTGAGCTCATTCTTGCTTAACATCTACTATGCGTTTGATCGGAAAAAGAGGTTCCCCTGCATTTATTGTAACAGTTGTTCTGCTGACAGGTCTTTTCAGCTCCTGTTCTCAACAGCAACGTATCAAAGTGATCAATTATCCCGAAAACAGACCATTTGTTTACAGTAAT
>DPWF01000277.1 GCA_003526435.1 Chitinophagaceae bacterium
GAAATGAAGAGCACAGGTGAAGCCATCCGTTTCATCAAAGACCTGAGAGACCCTTATTTCAGAACTCTCTACAAAGAGAGAAGCATGAATCTCTCCAGATAAACTTCGGAAAATACGGTGTATTAATACTTGAATGAAAAGGCTGCGTATACTTACGCAGCCTTTTCTGTTAGGTTTAGGTATGCGTTCGCAAACACCAGCATACTGGAAACAGGCGCCATTTCTGCGTTTATTACCCGGTTTAATTTCGGGGATACTTATCCAGTATCATTTCCCGCATGCTATTGGTGCGGAACTGATTGTAATAATTACACTACTGATATGTATTTTATTGCTCCGGTTTTTATCTACCCAACAGAAATACAGGTTTACAATGGTCATTGGCCTGGCTATGTATGTGATGCTGATTTGCCTGGGGTCTGTTATTACACATATCAATACAATTACCCACGATAAGAACTGGATCGGACATGACAGAACTGATCATAAAACCCTGCTGATACGATTACTGGAGACACCTGTTGAAAGAAAAAAATCTTTCAAGACAACGGCTTCCATAGAAAGCAGATCAGCAAATGGAAAATGGGTACATGTAAAAGGGAAACTGGTTGTATACTTCAGCAAAGAAGAAAAAAACCGGTTGTTAAAACAAGGCGACCGTTTGTTGATCAGCCAGATATTACAAACTGTTGACGCAAACACCAACCCTGGCGCTTTTAATTATGCTGCTTATCTGGCCAGGAACAATATTTATCATCGATTATTTCTTCGGACCAACCAGTATCAATATATCGATACAGGTCAGTTATCGTGGAGTTCACAAACAACGCATACAGTTTTATCAGTTCTTCGAAAACATATCCGCGGAAAACAGGAACAGGCCATTGCAGAAGCACTACTCATTGGCTACACTTTCGATCTTGAAGATGAGTTACTTGAGGCTTATAGCAGAACAGGTGTTATTCATGTTATTGCGATCAGTGGCATGCACCTGGGTTTGGTGTATGGACTTTTACTGTTGCTGACTTCTCCCTTAAAAAAACTTCGTTATATAAGATGGATAAGACCTGTTTTAATACTTGCAGCCTTATGGAGTTTTAGTTGGCTGGTCGGCGCAGGTGCTTCAGTGTTAAGGGCAGCAGTCATCTTTAGTTTTATGATACTGGGAGAATGGTTACAACGAAAGAATAATACCTATAACAACCTTGCTGCTTCTATGTTTTGCCTGCTTTGCTTTAACCCGTTTTACCTTTGGGATGCAGGATTCCAGCTTTCGTATGCTGCCGTTGCAGGTATCATGGTTTTTACCAGGCCTGTTTATCGTTACTGGTATATTCCATACAAAGCCCTCCGTTATGGTTGGCAATTACTGGTGGTTACCTGTAGTGCACAGGTTTTTACAATACCAGTTGTATTGTATCATTTTCACCAGTTTCCCAATCTTTTTCTGATGACCAATCTGGTTGTTGTTCCCTTAAGTGGATTGATCTTGTATGCGTGCATACTGTTGCTGGTAGTATCACCTGTTCCGGTTATCGCATATCATCTCGGTGAAATTGTACAGATGGTATTACGGTTAATGAATCGTTTCATTACTTATGCAGAACAGTTATCTTTTGCTGTAACAGATCATATACAAATTAATCCAGCACAAATAACCTGCTATTTTTTACTGATCCTGTTTTTCTGCAGGTGGGTCATCTTCAAAAAATCCTGTTATCTCTTTTATTTACTTACGTGTATCTGTATTAGTTGTTCCATTTATGCATACAGGCATATACAGATCAGGCAAAAAAACCGGTTGGTAATTTATCAGCTCCCCGGTACCCCTGTTACTGAAATATTCGGTGCTGGAAAATATATCAGTATTGCCAGACAGGCACAGCTTAACGCGACCCTTAAAATGCGATCATCTACGCACACTTGGATGGGCGGGTTTCAACAGATGTCTGCTATTTCGCCCGAAAATGGCCCGGTACTGTCTGTGAACGGACTGATTGTAGTATGGGTAAATAAAATTCCTTTACTAAAAACGGGTGCTGTTCCATTGGATGTAAATGTGCTGATCCTGCAAAACAATCTTCCCGTTACTATTACCCGGTTACAGCAGTTATTCAAGGCCGATTTATATGTGTGGGACAGCAATAATCCTTTGTGGAAAATCCGGAAATGGAAAAAAGAAGCAGACAGCCTACATTTGCGCCACCATTCTGTACCCGAACAGGGTGCTTTTGTGATGGATTTCTAACGATTGCAGCTACTATTTACCAATCAGCCACCATACCAGGGTGGTACATATTTCATTTTTTATGCAAAAGAAGATTCAGTCTGCCCTTATCTCCGTTTTTTACAAAGATGGTCTGGAACCGCTGGCCCGCCGTTTACAGGCAGAAGGCATTACCATTTATTCTACCGGTGGTACACAACAGTTTCTGGAAGGATTGGGTATTGCATGTGTGGCAGTTGAAAGCTTAACCACTTACCCTTCTATTCTGGGTGGTCGTGTAAAGACTTTACATCCTGTGGTATTTGGTGGCATATTGGGTCGCAGGTACGAAGAACAGGATCTGCGTGAAATGAAACAATACAGTATTCCTGAAATCGACTTAGTGATTGTTGACCTCTACCCTTTTGAGGAAACATTGAAAAATACCAATGAAGAAAAACTCATCATCGAAAAAATTGATATTGGCGGACCTTCCATGATTCGCGCTGCAGCTAAAAATTTTAAAGATGTGGTGGTAATTGCTGCCAAAGATGATTACAGCAACCTGGAGCAGATATTAGCCGCACAAAAAGGTACCACCAGCATTGAACAGCGAAGAGCTTTTGCTGCCAAAGCGTTTGAAGTAGTGATGCATTATGATATTGCCATCAGCAACTATTTTAATCCTGGTCATCAGCAGTCTTTACGTTATGGTGAAAACCCACACCAGCATGCAGTATTTCATGGCAACCTGGCAGAATTATTTGAACAACTGAACGGAAAAGAACTTTCTTATAATAACCTG
>DPWF01000132.1 GCA_003526435.1 Chitinophagaceae bacterium
CGCCGAACGTTCATCCATGTAAACAATAGGGTTACCCTGGCGAACAAAAGGTGCAAATAAATCTCCCATAATTTTTCTTGCCCTTTCCGAATCCGTTCCCACCACTACCCTGTCGGGTTTCATAAAATCGTCTACCGCTACACCTTCACGTAAAAATTCGGGATTACTGACAACATCAAACTCTCCTTTATAATTGGCAGCAATGGCCTGCTTTACTTTATCAGCAGTTCCTACAGGAACGGTACTTTTATCAACAATGACTTTATACCCGGTTAAGATTTTCCCGAGCTGTTCGGCCACACCCAACACATATTTCAGATCTGCTGCACCATCGGCACCAGGCGGTGTTGGTAAAGCAAGAAATACAATCTCAGCTTCGTTAATTCCAACTGCCAGATCGGTCGTGAATTTCAATCGCCCTTCTTTCAGGTTCCGCAGAAATATTTTTTCAAGTCCGGGCTCGTAAATGGTTATCTCTCCTTCGGATAGCTTTTCTACTTTCGACTTATCAATATCAACGCACATTACCTTATTACCTGTTTCAGCAAAACAGGTTCCTGTTACCAGGCCTACATATCCTGTTCCTACAACTGCAATCTTCATACCTTATCTGTTTACAAAATTTAGTACCTGTTGTGTAATATATTCCAATTGTTCAGCGTCCATTTCGGTATGCACCGGTAAAGAAATTACTCTTTCCGTTAACCAGTCTGTTGTTGCCAGTTGATAAGCAGGCAATTCAAAACTTTTGAACATATCCTGTTTATGACCGGGAACAGGATAATAGATCATGGATGGAATTTTGTGCTCCGATAAATGAGCCACAAGTGCATCCCTGTCTACTCCATTTAACAGCATTGTATACTGGTGGTATACATGTGTACTATATGGCGCCACATAGGGTGTTGTAATTTTATCATTGCCCGCAAATGCATCATTGTAATACGCTGCTACCGACTGGCGCGCTGCGTTGTATGCATCCAGTTTTTTCAGTTTAATATTCAGGATGGCAGCCTGTATACTGTCGAGTCTGGAATTACATCCTACTACTTCGTGGTAATACCTTTTCTGCTGACCATGATTGGCCACCATTTTTAATTGTTGTGCCAATGCATCATCGTTGGTAAAGATGGCGCCTCCATCTCCATAAGCCCCGAGGTTCTTACTGGGGTAGAATGATGTGGCACCGATGGTTCCGATTGTACCTGTTTTTTTTACTGTTCCATCCGAAAATCTATAATCAGATCCTATGGCCTGTGCATTGTCTTCAATTACATACAGGTTATGCTCTTTTGCAATCTGCATGATTTCTTCCATGGGCGCAGCATGCCCGTATAAATGAACCGGAACAATGGCTTTGGTTTTGGGGGTAATCGCTTTACGTAAAGCTTCGGGATCCATACAAAAAGTTTGGGGATCCACTTCCACAAATACAGGTGTTAACTTCAACAGTGCTACTACCTCAGTTGTGGCGATATAGGTAAAAGAGGGTGTAATAACTTCGTCACCGGGTTGTAAACCCAATGCCATCATGGCTATCTGTAAAGCATCGGTACCATTGGCACAGGGTATGGTATGTTTTACACCGAGGTATTCACTCAGTTCACGGGCAAAGTCCTGTACCGCTTTTCCATTGATATAAGCTGCCGAATCTAATACTTCCTGTATGGCGGCATCTACTTCCGTCTTAATCTGTTCATACTGCCGCTTTGTATCAACCATCTGTATGGGTCTCATACGCAATAACCTTTAGGCTGCGAAATTACTGCAAAAAAGCTCATTTTATTGTGCCACTAACCAATCAATGAATTGGTTTACAAGAAGTTTAAGTTGTTATTTTGTGCTTATAAATTACTGCCATTGCGTTTACTGTACCGATTATTCGTCTGGATATACCCCAAAGCCGCATGGTTATTATCTTTTTATAACCCCAAGGCCAAACTTTGGGTGGGGGGAAGAAAACAGCAATTTCGGAAACTGTCAATGATTTTTCATACCAACCAGCAGCCTGTGGTATGGATGCATTGTTCTTCTTTAGGCGAATTTGAACAGGGCAAACCCATTCTTGAAGCACTGAGGTTGCAATATCCACAGTATTTTATCCTGGTAAGTTTTTTCTCACCCTCTGGTTATGAAATCAGGAAAAATGACCCGGTAGCCGATCATGTTTGTTACCTGCCCATGGACCGCCCCTATAATGCCAGCCGTTTTTTAAACATCGTTCAACCTTCTCTGGTATTTTTTGTGAAATATGAATTCTGGTATTATTACCTTGATGAAATCAGGCAAAGAAATATTCCTCTCCTGTTGGTGTCGGGTATTTTCAGACCCGATCAGCCATTCTTTAAATGGTATGGCAGTTTCCATCGTTCAATGCTGCAAAAGTTTTCTCACCTGTTCCTGCAAAACAAAGATTCATATGAACTGCTGCAACAGATTGAACTGACACAGGATTTTTCAGTTGCCGGCGATACCCGCTTTGACCGTGTATTACAAATTGCAGGCAGGTTTGAGCCCTTGCCGCTTATCGATACTTTTTGCGGTCATCACCCGGTTATTGTTGCAGGAAGTACCTGGACAGATGATGATGAAGCACTGGATCATTTTGCCAATACCTATTCCGATATCCGTTTTATCATAGCACCGCATGATATTGATGAAGACCGCCTGAAAGAATGTGAGCATCTGTACCAGCATAGCATACGTTATTCTACTTTGGTCTCGCAACCCGATACAGCTCCTGATAAAAATGTACTGATCATGGATAATATGGGTATGCTGAGTAAACTTTATCATTATGCCACCATTGCTTATATAGGTGGCGGATTTGGTGATGATGGAATACACAATGCTTTAGAAGCCGCTGTATTTGGTAAACCCGTAATATTTGGTCCGGTTTATGATAAATACCAGGAAGCCATTGATCTTGTGGATGCCGGTGCAGCATTTAGTGTAGAAGATGCTTTAGAACTGGAAGGGCAATTAAAAGAATTATTATCCAATCAAAGCCTGTTAAAAGAATCGGGAACTATTGCGGGAGCATATGTAAGGAAACAGGCCGGTGCTACAGAGATGATACTTCAATATATTCAGGCAAAACGTCTTCTTACCAACTGATCGAATAGTTTTGCGGTTTCACATTGATCACCCCATCCGAGCTTTACTTTCAGTTCTCTTTCTATCCAGTATTGGGCTTCGGGATAAATAGTAAATCCATTGATGGTTTTCATGCTTCTTTCATACATGCTTTCATCGCCACGAAACAACTCATTCACAAAAAGATAGCGGTCATTGATACCTACTGCTTTTTTCAGGTCGCGTACAGGTGCACTTTGTAATACGGTTGCTACTTCTACCCTTTCTTCTTTAAGCCTGTCGTTTAATTCAGGATGTTCATGTTGTGCTACCAGCAATTCATTCAGTTCATACACTTCTTTCTGAACCTGTGCGGTCTGGTGTACCATGGTTGGAATTTCAACCGGTATATTCATCATCCAGGGAATAGCTTCCTGCTTTTTTTCTGTTTCAGGTGCTGCAACAGCTTCTTCAGATTCAATCATAGGTTCTGCAACAGGACTATCTTCCTTTTGGGATCCGGTTTCCTGAATCATGCCGTTCCCATTTACATAGGATGATGGCATCGTTACAGAAACCTTGCTTCTGATGGTAGAGGGTTGCTGTTGCAAAGCCGTTTGTAGTTCGGCCAGCAATAAACGTGTATTGACAAGGAGTTTGGCAGCATCTGCATCCTGCTCAAACTGCTCTTTCAATTTATTGATCAATGTGCCTACTCTTTCCATGGCATGAATGATTTTGGGGGAGAAACACAAGTTACTAACGATTTTTAGTACCGTTTAGTATTTCTCCCCCTCATTTTATTGCCATCCACCACCTAATGACCGATACAAATCGATCTGAGATTGCAACAATGTTTTATAGGTGAGTACCGATTGTAGCTGGCTTTCAAGTGAACCCTGCTGTGCAGTAATGACTTCGAGATAGGAAGCATAACCAGTTACATATAGCTCCCGGGCCGTTACCACAGCGGATTCCAGGGTTAGCGCCTGTTTTTTCTTCAATTCATATACTTCCTCGTTATTGATAACAGCTCCCATACTGGTCGTTACTTCCTGAAAAGCCTTTAACAGGGTTTGCTGGTACTCATACCATGTTTCCGCACGCTGCGCCTCTGCCTCTTTTAACATTCCTTTGAGCCTGCCACGGTTCCATACGGGCCCAGTCATACTACCCATCAATCCGTAAGCAATTGAGCCGGGTGTAATCATTTGCGCTGCGTTAAACGAATGGAAACCCAGGTAAGGTGTGATATTAAAAGAGGGAAGAAATGATTTTCTTGATGCACTCAACTCCGCACCGGCAGCCATTAGTTTTAATTCAGCAGCGCGTATGTCTGGTCTGTTCAGCAGCAAATCAGACGGCACACCTGTTTTTACAGCACTTCCCGTTTTCAGATTGAAAACCGATCCTTTTCTTTTTACAGGCTGCGGCAACCTGCCTAATAATTGATTAAGCTGGTTTTCTGTTTTTACAATGCTTTGTTTTATTACAGCCAGAAAGCTTTTTGTGTTGTACAACTGCGCTTCAAATTGCTGAACAGCCAGCTCGTTGGCCCTCCCTCCTGCTTTCTGAATTCGTACCACACTTAACGCATCTTCCTGTAAATAAATATTCTTCTGCAGGATTTCCATTTCACTATCCAGCGCAATCAATTCATAATACATATCGGCTACCTGTGCCACCAGTTGCGTTACCAGCCATTGCCGTTCTTTTTCTGAAGCGAGCACTTTGGCAAATGCTGCTTTTTTTCTGTCGTTGAGTTTGCCCCATACATCGAGCTCCCATGTGCTTTTTAATCCAAGAAAAAGATCGGGTGTTATTACCGGGATGCGCTGTTCTTTTGAAATATTGGGAGAAAGATTGGTATCAAAATTACCCACCCCATCAATGGTGTACTTTCCATATTTAGTAAACCCTGCCGATGCCACAGCTTCGAGCATTGGTAGTCTTGCATTGGCAGCTATGTTCATCTGCGCTTTCGCCATGCTGATACGTTGCAGGGCTTTTTGCAGATCGAAATTGTTTTGCAGTGCTTCTTCTACCAGATCTAATAAAGCCGTATCCTGGAAAAATGTTTGCCAGTTCATATTCACCAGCCGGGATGTATCCTTGCTACCCTGATAGGTTCCCGGCAATGCAAGTGCTTTAAATGATTGTGTTGACTTCGGTACAGTACAACCCAACATTACCAGGATTGATGCCATCAACAAGTATGAATATGGTTTGAGTATTTGTTTCATGAATAAAAGTTTTATTGATCCGTGTATTGTTCAGTGTTTTCGTCTGTAACAGCAACCACTGTATTGTCTTTTCTTTTTGTTTTTTCTGCCAGTTGTGCAAACAGGAAATAAAGACCGGGAATAACAATCACGCCAAATACAGTACCTACCAGCATGCCTGCGGCGGCTGCAGTTCCGATAGAACGGTTACCCATGGCACCTGCACCCGATGCTATACATAATGGAATAAGACCTGCAATAAATGCAAATGATGTCATGAGAATTGGTCTCAATCTTGATACAGCGCCTTCCAGTGCTGCGTCAATAATGCGCAGGCCCTGTTTTCGCCGTAGTATGGCAAACTCTACGATGAGGATTGCATTTTTTCCCAATAGACCAATCAGCATTACCAGTGCCACCTGTGCGTAAATATTGTTTTCCAATCCGAATAATTTTAATCCCAGGAAGGCTCCGAATACTCCTGCGGGTAAAGAAAAAATTACAGCAAGTGGCAGGAGAAAACTTTCATACTGCGCGGCCAGTAAGAGGTATACAAACAATAAACAGATACCAAAAATGAATACAGCCTGGTTACCTGATAATATCTGTTCTCTTGTCATACCAGACCATTCGTAACTAAACCCTCTTGGTAATGCTTTGTCGGCAACTTCCTTCAATGTGTTAATCGCATCACCACTACTGTAACCGGGTGCAGCATCGCCGGTAATAAGTGCCGATGTGTACATGTTGTAACGGGTTAACTGTTCGGGACCAAATACACGTTCCAGTCTGATGAAAGTTGAATAGGATACCATTTCTCCCCTGTTATTCTTTACATACAACTGAAGTATGTCTTCCGGTTTTGAACGGTATTGCGGGAATGCCTGCACCATCACTTTATACAT
>DPWF01000088.1 GCA_003526435.1 Chitinophagaceae bacterium
GTGGTGCCGCACCTTATTATGACTGGAGCCTGCGTTGGGCAAAAAAAATATCTGAAAAAGTAGCATTTAAAATCAATGCACAGTTCATCCAGGCACAAGACTGGTTGGCCAATCAGGATGATAACTATACCCGTATTGGAGGAACACCGAACGGTACTAAAATACCTGGAACCCGTTTTGTTGATCCGAACTATGATGGTGTGAATTTTTATGGGGATGAAACCACTCAGAATATCAGTGCTATAGCATCACAGGTATTTGCAGCGGCCGGATTAACTTCCGGACAACTGGCAGCTTTTAACGGTTTTCTGGCTGCGAATCCTACTGCCCGTTTAGCTGATTTCAACACCTTCCTTACCGGAGCTGGTGCAGGTGCTTTGGTTACTGCAGGCGTTTCACCAATCATTTTTGGTGCATCGCCTTCCAGAAACTTTTTGCAAAATGCATCTGTGAGCAGAACGGGTTATGCAGAGAAAGATGTAGTAGATCCTACAACACTGAACATGAAACTCACAGGTGGTTTACATTATAAATTAACAGATAAAATCGAAGCTTCTTTTAACGTCTATTTTGGAACAGGTAACAGTGTTTATACAGGAAGTGATCGTTATTCATTAAAAGACCTGCGTATTGCTCAGTTTAAGTATGAACTGAAACATAAAAACTGGTATGCCCGTTATTATTCAACACATGAAAATGCCGGAAATTCTTTCAATGCCACTATTACAACTCGTTTGTTTAATGAAGCATGGAAAGCAAGCAGTGCATGGTATCCGCAATATATAGCAGCATTTGTATCGGCAAGAGACCAGGGTGCGGATAATATTGTTTCACATAATGCAGCAAGAGCATTTGCGGATCAGGGACGCCCAACTGGTTTTGTAGGAAACAATCCACTGTTCCAGTCGGTAGCACGCAAACCCATTTCTCAAGGTGGTGGTTTGTTCCTCGATCGTTCACGCCTGAAAGTATTTGATGGCCAATATAACCTGACAGAAGACCTCGGACTTGGAAAAACCAATACTGATTGGTTGATCGGTCTGAGCCATAAACAATATGTATTGAATTCTGAAGGAACTCTTTTTGCTGATACAGCAGGTGCGATTAAAATCAATGAATTTGGTGCCTATACACAAATTTCACAGCGTCTTTTCAATGATGTACTTAAGTTGACGATTTCTGGTCGTTACGATAAGAATACCAATTTTAAAGGACGTTTTACACCAAGAGCATCTGCGGTGGTTAAACTGGCTAAAGACCATAACCTCCGTTTCTCTTATCAGACAGCTTATCGTTTCCCAACTACACAAAACCAGTGGATCAACCTCACTGTTGGTGGTGGTACCAGGTTAATGGGAGGATTGCCTCAACTGCGTGACTTCTACAAGTTCAGTACAAACCCGGTATTTACATTGGCAAGCGTACAGGCTTTCGGAGCCAGCGCCTTAGCTGGTGCGCCGAACCCCAACTTGTTGCAACAGCAGACTTTTGGCGAATTTAAGCCAGAGTCTATGCGTTCATTTGAAGTAGGTTATAAAGGCCTTATTGCACAAAAATTACTGATTGATGTGTATGCTTACTGGGGTAGGTACAAAGATTTCCTGAGCGGTGTAACAGCTATCCAATCAAGAAATGCCGTGTTTAACCCAGCCGATCTTTTAAATGCCAACGCAAGAATTGCCTATAGCATTTCAGTAAATGCACCAGGTGAAGTAAGTACATCAGGATGGGGTGCTTCAGCAGAATATTTATTGCCTAATAATTTCTCATTCTCTGGTAACCTTTATCATGATGAAATCGGTGATCTGCCTCCGGGTTTTGTATCATACTTCAACACGCCAAAATATCGTGTAAACATGGAATTGAATAATTCAGGTTTTGGTAAAGACAAAAGATTTGGATTCAGTGTAGTGTACAGATGGCAGAATTCTTTCTACTATGAAGGTACATTTGGTGTAGGTATGGTTCCCTGGATGAGAACAGTGGATGCCATGGTGAGCTATAAACTCCCTGCAACCAAATCAATGATTAAAATTGGCGGAACCAATATCTTCAACAGATACTATCGTACTGGTTGGGGTAACCCACAAATCGGAGGATTGTACTATATCAGCTATGGCTGGAATGTGTTCTAAGCCTATAGTATAATAAATAACCAATTTTGAATAAAGAATGAGAAAGTGCAAACTTTCTCATTCTTGTTTTAAGGTGTTTCCTGTAGTCATTGATAGCGTGTTTCGGGCTGTTTTTGCCTTGAATCCTGCCCCTTGTTTCTTTTTTCTTATTCCACCGGAATCCTATATTTTTGCTCCTCATTTAACAAACAGATATGATGCGTTCAATAGCTTTCAGAGAGGCTCTCAGAGAGGCCATGAGTGAGGAAATGAGAAGAGACGAGCGGGTATTTCTGATGGGAGAGGAAGTAGCGGAATACAATGGCGCCTATAAAGTGAGCCAGGGAATGCTGGCCGAATTTGGAGCCAAAAGAGTAATAGATACGCCTATAGCAGAACTGGGTTTTGCAGCCGTAGCTGTAGGAGCCGCACAGAACGGACTTCGTCCAATTGTAGAATTCATGACCTGGAACTTTGGGGTACTGGCTATGGACCAGATTCTGAACACAGCGTCAAAAATGCTGGCAATGAGTGGCGGACAGATTGGTTGTCCGATTGTATTTCGTGGTCCAAACGGAAGTGCCGGACAGTTAGGAGCCCAACACTCTACCGCTTTTGAAAGTTATTATGCCAATATTCCAGGACTGAAAGTGGTTTCTCCCTCTAATGGTTACGATGCTAAAGGATTGCTGAAACAAGCCATTCGCTACGAAGAAGATCCGGTTATGTTTATGGAAAGTGAAGTGATGTATGGCGATAAAAGTGATGTGCCGGATGAAGAATATTATATTCCACTGGGTAAGGCCGATGTAAAAAGAGCCGGTCGTGATGTAACCATCGTTTCTTTCAATAAAATGATGAAAGTGGCCCTCGGTGCCGCCGCAGAACTGGAAAAAGAAGGCGTGAGTGCAGAAGTGATCGATTTACGGACCATCCGCCCACTCGACTGGATGACTATTCTGGAAAGTGTGAAGAAGACAAACAGACTGGTAATTGTAGAAGAACAATGGCCATTTGCATCTGTTTCGTCTGAAATATCATACCGTATCCAGAAAGAAGGGTTCGATTACCTCGATGCACCCATTCGCAGAATCACCAGTGCTGATGCTCCTATGCACTATGCACCAAATCTTACTGCCCTCGCCATTCCTGACGTGAGCCGTACTGTTAAACTGGTGAAAGAAGTGATGTACATGAAAAAGTAAATCAACACACTGAATAAATTGATACATAACCCGGAGAACTTACTCCGGGTTTTTGTTTTCTGTTTAACTTCATTCAAACTGCTTATCATGCGAAAAACCTTAATCCTGTTTTTTGTTTTGCTCCTGTCTTTGGGCAGCATGGCACAATACCAGCCAACGCCAGCAAACCTGCAGGCACGTCAATGGTTTGATAGTGCCCGTTTCGGACTCTTCATTCATTGGGGAGCATCGAGCGTATTGGGTGCAGGTGAGTGGGTCATGAATAACAGAAATATCAGGGTCGATGAATACAAACGATTGATGCAGTTTTTCAACCCCACTAAATTCGATGCAAAGGCATGGGTAAAAATGGCAAAAGATGCAGGGATGCGCTATATAACTTTTATCACACGACACCACGATAGCTTTAGCAACTGGGATACCAAACAGTCTGACTGGAAAATTACCAATACAGTATATGCAAAAGATGTACTGAAAGATTTGTCGATTGCCTGTAAAGAACAGGGCATTAAACTCTTCCTGTATTATTCATTGGTCGACTGGTTCAGGTCCGATTATCCATATGAAACAGGAAGAACAGGAAAAGGTACCGGACGTACACAGAAAAGTAATTACGAGGGGTATCTCAATTTTATGAAATTACAACTCACTGAACTATTGACCGGCTACGGAGATATAGCAGGCATATGGTTTGACGGGCACTGGGATCAGTTGGATAATGATGAGGACAAAACACAGCAATCAAAAATTAACTGGAAGTATGAAGAGATATATGAACTGATTCATCGCCTCCAGCCACAGGCACTGGTTGGTAATAATCATCATCTTTCACCATTACCCGGCGAAGATTTTCAAATGTTTGAGAAAGACCTGCCGGGAGAAAATAAAGGAGGGCTTAGCGGACAGGCTGTATCGAAATTGCCATTGGAAACCTGTGAAACCATCAACAACTCCTGGGGTTTTAATATTACCGACAGAACCTACAAGTCTACGAAAGATATTATTCATTTATTGGTAAAAGCGGCAGGTTATGGGACCAACCTTTTACTCAATGTTGGTCCCATGCCTAATGGCGAAATACAACCAGAGTTTGTTACGTGTTTAAAAGAAGTAGGAGACTGGCTGCAAAAAAACGGTACAACTATTTATGGAACCAAAGCAGGAACACTCAAACCCCAGGACTGGGGAGCGATAACAGAAAAAGAGAACCAGGTATATGTTCATATCCTGAAAAAAACAGGAGATAAAATTTTCTTTCAACTGCCATATCATGTTGAATCGGCCTTTTTATCAAGGAATAAAACACCCATACAATTTGACCGATTGAAAGATGGTTATTGGTCGCTGGATATTTCAATAACAGATGATAGTCTACCTGATGATATTATCGTGTTAAACATAAAAAGATGAAGTATAAGGTAATATGTTGTATTGCTTTTTTATTGAGTGTTATGCAACCGCTTTGTGTAAAGGCACAACAATCTGTAAATGATACTGCAAGGTTAACCGATGTAGCAGTGACGGCATTTTATGGGAGAGCCAAATGGCAAACCATTCCTGCAGCCATAGCATTAGTAGGGCCATCACTTGTAAAAAACAGTCCTCTGCCATCACTGTTACCCGCTATGAACAGCCTGCCAGGAATAAGAATGGAAGAAAGATCACCGGGCAGTTATCGCTTATCTATTCGTGGAAGCTTATTGCGATCTCCATTTGGCGTAAGAAATATTAAAGTGTATCTCGATGAATTGCCGTTAACAGACGGAGGCGGAAACACCTATCTCAATTTGATAGATCTGTCACAGATCAATAACGCAGAAATACTAAAAGGCCCTGTTGCTGCCGCTTATGGGGCAGGTACCGGCGGTGCGGTTTTATTTCAGTCTGGCCTCTATTTCTCTGAAACAACAGCCAATCGTTTGTATGGAGGTATTGCGGGAGGCTCTTATGGACTTTTTCAACAGCAGTCTGGCTGGATATACAATACTCCAAATTTTAGCAGCAACTTACAACAGGTGCACCTGCAGTCTGATGGTTATCGTGAACAATCTGCCATGCGACGTGATGCTTTCAAATGGCAGGGAACCTTTAGAAGAGGACATCATAACTGGCGGTTTTTAAGTTTTTATACCGATCTCTATTACCAGACACCCGGAGGCATAAACGAAACACAATTTAACCGGAACCCAAAACAGGCGCGACAGCCTGCGGGTGCATTACCTGGTGCGGTACAACAAAGAACGGCTATCTACAACAAAACCTTTTATAACGGGGTGCATCATCAGCTAAACCTCAATCAAAAAAACAGCATACGTTCTTTTGCCGTAATGAGTTTAACCGGTTTTAAAAATCCTTTCATAACGAACTATGAAGAGCGGGCAGAAGATAATTTTGGTACAGGTTCACAATGGCAATACAAACACCAGTCCGGCGATCATCAATGGCAGGTTAACACAGGTGGTGAATGGCAATACCAGCATTCATTGATTGATAATTTCGGAAACAGGTCGGGCATTAAAGATACTGTTCAGTACAGTGATAAGGTGTATGCCATACAATGGTTTCTGTTTTCTCAGTTTCAGTATAAGTACAGAGAAAAATTATTGATTACCGCAGGACTCAGCACAAACCAGCAATCATATCGTTACAGAAGACTTACCGATGCAGGCTCTACCTACACACGCAAACGAATAAGTAGTGTATTAACACCAAGACTGGCATTGACATATACAATCAGGCCGATGCTGAACATATATACTGTTCTGTCAAAAGGTTTTTCAGCGCCAACACTTGCAGAATTCAGGCCATCGGATGGAAATTTTTATGGCGACCTGAATGCAGAATCGGGCTGGAACATAGAAGCAGGTATCAAAGGTGGACTGGCAAATGAAAGATTATTGTTTGATATAGCTTTTTACCGGTTCAAGCTCAATAATGCCATTGTACGTAGAAACAGTAATAGCGGGGCCGAATATTTTGTAAATGCGGGAGGAACCCTGCAACAGGGAGTGGAAGTTATGCTGAAAACCTTTCCGGTAAGAAATGGAGCAGGGAAAATAAAGGAGTTATCTATCTGGTCAGGCTACACCCATCAGCCATATCGTTTTACGAATTACCGACAGGGCAATACAGATTATAGTAACAAGAAACTTACAGGTGTTCCTGTATCAACCTGGATATTGGGTTTTGATCTGCAGTTGCGGAATGGTATTTATGCAACAACATTTTTCAATGCAGTATCTTCTATTCCGCTGAACGATGCCAATGATGCATATGCAAAAGCTTATCAGTTATTGCAGGGCAGACTTGGTTACAGGGTGCGGAAAATAGATGTTTTTTTGACAGTTGATAATGCATTGAATCAGCTTTATAGCCTGGGTAACGATATTAATGCCCTGGGCAGGAGGTATTACAATGCTGCAGCTCCCCGCAATTATATGTTCGGCATGAATTTTGGGTTACGCTGACTTCACATTATATATCTTAGCAAAAACGTACACTATGCCAACTATTCTGATTATTGACGATGAACGAGCCATCAGGAATGTGTTAAAAGACATCCTGGGTAATGAAGGGTTTAAAGTAGAGGAAGCTGCTGATGGGGAAGAAGGATTGAAGAAATTTACTTCCGGTACATATGATGTAGTGTTATGTGATATTAAAATGCCCAAACTCGATGGGATAGAATTTTTACAGAAAGTAACCGAGCTCAATACAGACACCCCCGTGATCATGATCAGTGGACACGGAAACATTGAAACGGCTGTTGATGCCGTGAAGAAAGGGGCATATGATTATATCTCAAAACCACCCGACCTGAACAGGTTGCTGATTACTATTCGTAATGCAATGGACAGAACCAATCTGGTACAGGAAACAAAAGTGTTGAAGAGAAAAGTATCAAAAGTGCAGGAGATTATTGGGGAAAGTGAGGCCATTCTTCGCATCAAGGAAACCATTGAAAAAGTGGCACCTACCGACGCACGTGTATTGGTAACAGGCGAAAATGGAAGCGGTAAAGAACTGGTGGCGCGATGGTTGCATGAAAAAAGTAATCGTGTACAGGGACCGATTGTAGAAGTAAACTGTGCCGCCATTCCAGGTGAGCTGATTGAGAGCGAATTGTTTGGTCATGAAAAAGG
>DPWF01000380.1:0-16031 GCA_003526435.1 Chitinophagaceae bacterium
TGCGGTTGAAATGTACGTTTCATAATTACGTTTTTTTAGCTAACCCAATAATCTTGTTTCATTTCATTACGGCAGTCACCATACTGCTGTCTGTGAAAGGACGGCAAAACTAAGGAAAAGCAACGAAAAATATCGAAAAAAACCGTTTTGATTTTTTAAATGATTGATTATCAGCACAAAAATGGCTTATACAGAAAGCTCTACATGTTCAGAAGACACTGCTTCCCCAAAAAATATACTGGCATGATTATCGAAATCCGTTACAGAATCCGTGGTATAAAACCTGCGTTGGCCCTGTTTACTGATTTGATTAGCTATGACCGGATGTCGTTCCAGGTAATCTTTCAAACTCCGGGCTACAATTTCTCCTTGTGATAAGATGCTGGTACCTGCCGGAGCAAATGTTTTGATTTTATCCATCAACAACGGATAATGCGTACAAGCCAGTAAAAGGGTATCAATGTCTGCAGAACGGTTGAATAACTGTTGCAGGTGCTGCCGGATAAAATAATCTGCACCTGGTTTATTGTATTCGTTGTTTTCAACCAATGGTACCCACATGGGGCATGCTTCCTGGTACACTTTAAGGGAGGGATAGAATTTGGCTATTTCTATCGGATAACTTTCACTCAACACCGTTCCTGTAGTACCCAACACACCTACCGAGCCGGTTTTACTGTATTCACCAATTACTTCTGTGGTAGGTCTGATTACACCTAATACCCTTTTTTTCGGGTCAATACCTGGCAAATCGTTTTGCTGGATGGTTCTCAGGGCTTTGGCCGATGCTGTATTACAGGCCAGTATTACCAGCTCACAACCCTGATCAAAAAACCATTTTACACACTGGAGCGTGTATTGATATACGGTATCAAAAGAACGGGGCCCATAGGGCGCACGTGCATTATCACCCAAATAGAGATAATCGTACTCAGGCAATGTCTTTACAATTTCTTTTAAAACTGTAAGTCCACCATAACCGCTGTCAAAAACCCCGATGGGTTTTGTTTTTGTCATGAACCAAAGTTACTACTTCTATTGCGTGGGTTTTTCAAGTTCTGCTTTCAGTTTTTTAGCATCGGCATATTGTGGATTCAATTCAAGGCTTTTGTTTACTTCTGCCATTGATTCTGCTTTTTGTTTATTCATATAATAGCTCAGTGCCTTATTGTAATATGCTACAGCCTTATTGCCAATACTTTTATAGGTGTTTACGCTTTTGCCAAAAATTTCTGCTGCTTTTGTGTAATCTTTTTGCTGATAGTAGGCTGTTGCAAGATCGTTTACCACGGCTGAATCAGACGGATTTGCCTGCATGCCTTTCTGATAATAATCAAAAGCCTTTGTATAGTTAGGAATGGTTTCACCACGCATTTCCGCAAAACCCAGCCACCGGTAAACTATTGCCAATGAATCTTTTTTCTTTTGATAAAGATCTGCTGCCTTAAGCAGGTGCATCTTACCTGTATAAACCCTTTTTAACTGTAAGTGTGTAATACCTGCATAGAGGCGTATTAAAGCTATGTTACTGTCTATCGCAAATATTTTATCAAATACTTCTGAAGCCGTTGTGTAAGAACTATAGCCATAGTTTGGGTTTTTTGATGCCGTTTCAAAATTACGAACACCTATAAACCTGTACACCTGCATGGCCATATCCTGTTCTGTAACGAAATTATTGGCGCCACTTATTCTCGACCAGTAACCAAACGCATTGGTTGAATCTTTTCTGTCTATCGCCATTCTTCCCAAAAACAAATTGGCATCAGTAGAGGTATAGTTGGTTTTAATTACTTCTTTAAAATATTTAGCAGCAGTTGCTGTATCATTTTGTGCATACGCAATTCTTCCGCGCATATTCAGGAAAAAGGGTTTATACAGGCTCGGGTACTGATTCGGCACTTTCTCCCATGCATTGATACTATCAGTTGCTTCTTTGTATTTTTTTTCTTTGATCAGACTCCTGATAAAACCTGCGCCAATATAATCTGTTGGTAAATAGTTGGCCTGAACTGCTAACCGGTAATAATTCATTGCCTTTGATTGTTGATTCAGTTGTTCATACACCATTGCTGCATTATTGTATAACCAGGCTAATTCGGGTTTCATCTTATACAGCTTATACCCCGTGATCAACGAGGGCATCATAGCCTCAAGCGATTTGATATCCTTTCTTTTGATGACCAGCAAATTGAGCAAATTTGTTATTTCTTCATTTTCAACATCATATTTTATTATATCTGCCAGTTTCCGAACTGCGTTGGTTGTGTCTTTTTCGTTGATATATGTGCTTAACAATCCTCTGTTCATGCTGCCTATAAAAATACTGTCGGTAAGGAATTGATTCTTCAGGCTTTTTGTCTGATCAATTGCTTGCTGGTAAGTAAGGCGGGCCGAATCGTATTTACTTAGATTGAGATAGCAGTCGCCTATATAACCAATCAATTGTCTGTCTTTCGGATTATACTGCATGGCAGTTCTGTATAACGGGATAGCCATTGTATACCTGCGCTGGCTATAAATTGATTCACCAATCATCTTATAGGCATAACTAATGGAACCCGAATCTTTTGAAATAGCAAGTAGTTTTTTGAATTCGGTTTCGGCAGCCGTATAATTTTTAACAGAGAAATGAGTACGCGCTACATAGGTTTGAGTGCTCAGGTCTGTGGAATCAAGTTTAAGGCTTGCGCTGAACTGTGTAAGAGCAGCCGTATAATTTTTACCCAAAAAATAGGAAAGGCCTGCATAGTATGATGTATTTTTTTTATGCTCGTTGGTAGTTGCCAATCCGTAGGCACGAACATAATAAATGGCCGCAGAATCGTACTTAAAAGTACTATAATGAGCAAAAGCAAGCGACCAGGTTGGATCCAACTCTGTTTTTTCTTTTAACGCGCGCCAGAACCATACTTTAGCTTCTTCATATCGTTTCATATTATTTAAACAATAACCCACCCTGAAGTAAAGAATATTTTTCGTGGCAGGAAGGTTCGCCTCATAGCCTTTCATATAATTGTCATAGGCGCAGCTAAAGTTTTTTTGTGTATAACAGGCATCGCCCTGTTTAAGATAATCCTGAGACAGGATAATGGAACTGATAAAGGAAAAAAATACAGTAAGCAGTGTTTTCATGTGCGGGCTTTGCACTAAACTAAACATATCAGGTTTAAATGCATATTAGAATCACTTTAAATTTTAATAAAAAACCCCGCCATTTATGGGCGGGGTTTCCGGTAACTCTTTTATATGTCAGTTCAATTAGTTCTTTTTAGGAGCTGATGTAGCCGGCTTTGCTCCAGCACCAGGTATAGTACCTCCTGCTGCTTTCCAGGCATCGGTCCACTGCTGTGGCAATTCCAGTTTAAGCTTGATAGCCGTACGAATGGTCAGGTTATCGAGAATGCTCAAGGTTGGATCTACATAAGGAGAAATTGCTTCTGCTTTTAAAACAAGCGTGTATTTATTCTCTGCTACAACCTGCTGTAAAGCAGCCATCATCTGCTGACGGTAAGGCATCAATAAACGATCCATTTTATCCTGCTGCATTTCCTGAGAATATTGCTGCCAGTTAGCAATCTTATAGTATAGCTTATTCAGCTCACTAACTGCCATTTCTCTTGCTTTGGCAGGCATGGTAGCAGAATCTTTTTTGAAAAGGCTATCTCTGCGCTGGTATTCAACTACAGAATATTGGTATTCTACGTTTAATGAATCTCTTACATAAGAATTCATCAGCGTATCAACCTTTTCGATACCAGGAAAAAGGCTCAACAGGGTTTGCTCATCGAAATAGCCGATCTTAACCTGAGATTGAGCATTGTTGGAGAACAGTAAGCTGGCCGCTACAGTCACACACACAAGTAATAATTTCTTCATTGTAGAGAGGGTTTGTGAAAATTTGGTTTTAGTTTTTGTTCTTATTTAATCCCCAGTTCTTTCAGGATATCGTCGCTTTTATCCAGTTTGGGGTCGGCAAATATAACGGTAATTCCTTCACTTTTATCGAGTACGAAATCGTAAGAACGGGCCAGTGCCATTTTCTGAACAGCATTGTATACCCTGTCCTGTACAGGCTTTATGAGGCGCTGGCGCTCTTTAAAGAGGTCTCCCTCATAGCCAAAACGTTTTTTCTGAAGGTCGCGGATCTCTTTTTCCCTAACAAAAAGTTCATCTTCACGTTTCTTTTTCAATGCTTCTGTCAGCATAAACTGTTCAGCCTCATAGTTCTTATACATTTTATCGAGCTGCACCTGTTTATCATCAATCTCTTTTTGCCATTGCTCGCCTACCTGCTGCAGTTTTTTATCGGCATCACGATATTCCGGAATACGCTCCAGAATATACTTTGTGTCGATGATGGCATAACGTTGTTGTGCTTGTGTTGCGAAGGCCGTACATACCAATACCAGTGCAATGAGTAAGGTTTTTTTCATAAACTTTTTTTTAGGGTTCAGGTTTATTCCGGTTCAAAGCCCAGCATAAAGGTAAACCTTGCTGCATCTTTCATTGAACCATTTGGTGAAAACCTATCCAATCCTATGCCATAATCAAATCCGAGTAGTCCAAACATAGGCAGGAAGAAGCGCATACCCAGTCCGACAGACCTACGGAGCTTAAATGGATTATAATCTTTGATGTTGAACCAGCCATTCGCAGCCTCATAGAACGCAAGCCCATAAATGGTACTGCTTGGGTTCAGGCTCAGCGGATACCTGAGCTCCATGGTGTATTTGTTAAAAATTGTAAAATATTGTCTGGCGCTCTGCTGATCGGGGTTCACTTTGGGGTTTGAGTTATCATAAACAGGGTAACCACGGTGTGCTATGATATCATAACCCAACAATGCAAACTGGTTACTCAAGCCCGCATCACCCACCTGGAAACGTTCAAATGGTGAAATCTGCAGGTTCTTGTTGAACTTACCCAGGAAACCAAATTTTGCCGAGGCGCGCAATACAAATTGCTTATTTCTATCTTCACCATGCGGACGACCTAATGGCACAAACCATTCACCATTAAAACGCCATTTATGGTATTCAACCCAACGATAAGGATTGGTGGCCGTAACAATATTTTTATTGATCAGCGAGTACGGTGGTGTAATCGCAAGACTCAACATAAAGTTTGAACCTGAACGCGGAAACAATGGCTGATCTACAGATGAACGTTGTAATGCGATCCTGAAGTTGAAGTTGTGTACATTACCATTATCAAAACCAGGCAGGTTAATAGGATCAATTGCGTAATTACTCAGCTTATACCTTGTAAAGTTTAAACCCATCGATAAGGAGAAAAAGTCATCAGGCCATTTCAACTGTTTGGCCAGACTGATGGTGGCTCCGGTTGTAGATATAAAGCTCTTGTTTGAATAGTTCGGATCAAAAAGACCAGTATTCGGATCGAATGTTTGTCCGAAACGGGTATTATAAATACTGAACGTAAGTGCATTTCTTTTCTTACCACCTAACCAGGGTTCGGTGAATGAGAAGTTATAAGAGCGGAAAGCTTTACCATTACTCTGTACACGTAAACTCAGTTTTTGTCCATCACCCATTGGCAATGGATCCCAGGCTGATTTCTTCCAGATATTTCTGATGGAGAAGTTGTTGAATGATACCCCCAGTGTTCCTGTCAGACCAATCATACCACCCCAACCAGCACTCAACTCTAACTGGTCGCTCGATTTTTCTTCTACACTATAGTTGATATCCACCGTTCCGTCTTCCGGGTTGGGAATAGGGTTGATGCCGATTTTTTCCTGGTTGAAATAATTCAACTGTGCAATCTCACGCTGTGAACGGATCAGGTCGGTACGACTGAATTTTTCACCGGGAATGGTTCTCAGTTCACGACGGATCACGTGTTCTTTTGTTCTGTCGTTACCACTGATGCGGATATTTTTAATCGTAGCCTGCGGCCCTTCAATGATCCTGATTTCAAAATCAATGGTATCGTTGTACACGGCAGTCTCAACAGGATCGGTACGGAAAAACAGGTAACCATCATCCTGGTAAATACCGCTGATATCGCCTCCATCTGGTGATGCCGACTTCCCTAATTTTTTATTGAGTACATCCAGGTTATAAATATCTCCTTTCCTGATACCCAATATTGCGGTGAGGATAGAGTCGGAATATTTAGTATTACCTCTCCAGCTAATATTGCCAAAATAATAGCGACGGCCTTCATTAACTTTCAGATCGATATTCAGGTTTCCGGCTTTATTAAAATACACGGTATCTTTTTCAATCACCGCATCACGGTAGCCCAGTGAGTTGTAATATGACAGAAGGCTCTCTTTGTCTTCGCTGAATTTTACCCGATCGAATTTTGCAGATGATAATTTAAACCTTGCATATGGATCAAGTACTTTTTTGGTTTTACTGAGTGTGAGGAATCCTCTTTCTCTCAGGTATTGTTCAAAACCATAACGCTTTACGGTTACAATCTGGCCACTGTCGAAACTGGGATTAAGTGTTAATCTTGATTTTTCTTTGGTGCCCTTCAACTGTTTTTTGAGCTTTGTTGCTTCTACTGTATTACCACCAAAGTTGATATTATTGATTTTTACTTTTGCGCCTTTGTTCACCACAAATTCAAGAATCAGGGTATTGTCAAAAGTAGTATCGGCTCTTTCATCAATTCTTACAGATGCATTCTGGTATCCTTTTTCACCGTAGAATTTTTTGATGGCTTCAATCGCAGAAATTTTCATGTTTTCTGTGATTACACGGTTACGCACCAGACCGGTTTTACCTGTAAGGTCTTCCGTTTCGCCTTTACGTACTCCTTTAAACACAAAATTTGATAATCGCGGACGTTCTGTTACAGCTATTTCAATTTCAATTTCCTTGTCGACCAGTTTGGTAATAAAAATCTCAACATCACTAAAATATTTCTCATTCCAGAGTTTGGTAATGGCTTTTGAAAAAGCATCGCCACCCGGAATGGCAATCTCATCTCCTACATTAATATTGGCAATAGAGATCAGGAGATTCTCGTCAAAGAATTTATTTCCTGTAACCTTTACAGCGGATATTTTATATTTTTTGGGTGTTCGCTGGTTGAAAATATTGAGGAGCTCTGCATCTACTGAAGTGATGATGGTATCCTTACTTGCTGTTTGCGCGTAAGCAAGGTTACCTACCAGTGATGATACTAAAGCCAACACGAAAAATTTGTACACTTTCTGCATCCGGATTCTGTTTGTTCTTCAACTGGCTGGTCTCTTGTTACAGCAGTCTCTGCAATGGTTTTGGGTTATCTAAGCGGGGCAAATTAACGGGAATTATTAAAAGTCTTTGTTAAATCAACCACCTTATTTTAGTATTAGAAAGGATTTAAGACTTTTATCATGCCACTGTGGTCTCATTCTGTATCTGCCGACCTGTTTTTCCAAACCTGCGTTCCCTCATCTGGAAATCGAGAATGGCCTCATATAAATGATCTTTTCTGAAATCGGGCCAGCGGGTATTGGTAAAATAGAGTTCTGCATATGCCAGTTGGTATAAAAGGAAATTACTGATCCTGTATTCCCCACTGGTACGTATCATCAGTTCGGGGTCAGGTAACTGGCTGGTCGACAGGTATTGCTGCAGGGTATCCTGGTTAATGGTTTCAGGATCAATTTTCCCTGCTTTTACATCTATTCCTATCTGTTTTACAGCATTCACCAGCTCCCAACGGCTGCTGTAACTCAATGCCATTACAAGGTTCAGGCCTGTATTGGTTGAAGTCATTTCGAGTGCCTCATCCAGTTCTTTGCGGGCAAATTCAGGCAGCATCTGCATATCACCAATCACATGTAAACGGATATTGTTTTTGTTCAGCGTCGGTACTTCTTTCCGAATGGTATCTACCAGCAGCGCCATCAGTCCTTCCACTTCCTGAACCGGGCGGTCCCAGTTTTCGGTGCTGAAAGCATAGAGGGTAAGATAACCGATACCCAGTTCGGCACAACCTTCCACGATATTACGTACACTTTCTACGCCATGAAAATGGCCATATAATCTTTCCTGGCCCTTTTCTTCTGCCCAACGGCCATTGCCATCCATGATAATGGCAATATGTTTGGACAGGCGGTCTTTATCAATTTGTTCAATGAGTGCTGACTCCATGGTCGTTCCAGACGGTATTAAGGCTGCGAAATTAACAAAATCAACGGGTTGGAGGGATTTAATTGGCAGAAATATGACCCTTTCACTCTTTTACAGCCTAAAAAACAGCTTATCGGGTGGTGGCAGTAGGACATTTATAGGATTGCAGGCTGAATGATACACCTACTTTAAAAGTAGCAAAAGCATCTTTTTGAGGGCTATTGCCGCGCTGACGGCCTTTTATACCAATGGAGCTGCCGGTTTCATAGCTTCTGTCCTGCAAGAGAAAAGCTGGTGAGGGAGAACCATCCGGTAAGGGAGGAAAAGCATCGGGCGCATATAAACCGCTTACATCATCCAGGTAATCTGTATTGGTGAAACGATAAGTAAATTCACCAAATACATTCATCTGTTCATTCAGCGCATATTTAAAGCCTACGGTAAAAGGAATGCTGATCGCTATGGGATTATAAGGTTTCAGATCGGGATACAAGGAACTACCCTGTCCTTCTGTACCCAATGGGCGGAGCAACACTTTTTCGCCATTCAGGTAAGCATAGGGGTCGTATGAAAAAACACCCACGCCTATTCCTACATAAGGCGTGTAATGATAACCTTTGAAGCCGGGTTGAAAACGAAAGAAATTAAAATCACCGGCTACAGACAGTTCCCACACATTGCTGTTGAAACTCAGGTTACGCCTGCGTTGTGCGGCATTATCGCTATATACATCTGAATAACCCAGCATAGCATAATCGGCCGATACCCGAACGCCGATATAGTTACTGATCTGTTTCCTGAAAAACAATCCGGCGGCAATTTTAGGACGGTTTACTTTGATATTGGGGTTAAGGTCACCAAAATAATGAGCGGCACCCACAGAAATACCTACTTCGCCCTGGTGAACAAAGCTTTCCATCAGTTGTGCATTTGCCTCTTGCAAACCCAGGAACAGTGCTGCGGTAACAATTGCTTTTTTAAACATAGAACTATCGGGTGCTTACATCTCTGTAAAATAGCATCAAAAAATGTTACTATAAAAGTTAATTTCTCTGTATTTCAATGAAAGATATTACTACAAAGGACCGGCCAAATCACCGTAATTCATCCTAAACCCTTAAAATATCTCACATTTTTATGTACAGATAAACAAACAAAGGCGAACGATGCCTGAAACCTACCGGTAATTTCGGGCTATGAGCTGCGAGCCATGGGCATTGAGCATTATAAGTCTATTCACAAATCAATCCACAACTCGTAGCTCGTGGCTTTTTACTCTTCGTCGGGCAATCAGTTTCTCTTATCCAGCCCCCAGGTAAGTTTACTACGCAGGGTTGAAAGGAAGCTGTTTTCATTAAGTCTAACCAGGTTTACCGTGAATCTTTCCCTGCGCACAGCCAATTGTACCGTTTTATCTACTATTTCTCTCCGGGCATCAAGGGCACAAATAAACTGATCGGCCCTGCCTTCCACTTCAAAAGAAATAACATTATTATCGGGTACAATGATGGGGCGAACATTCAGGTTATGTGGTGCCACGGGCGTAATAACAAAACTGGCCGATTCAGGAAAAAGGATCGGTCCGTTACAACTCAAATTATATCCGCTTGAACCTGTTGGCGTAGAAACAATCAACCCATCGGCCCAATAACTGTTCAGGAATTCGCCATTCAGGTAGGTATGAATTTTGATCATGGGTGAAATATCCCGCTTATGAATGGCAAATTCATTCAGTGCAAATGGAGCATCGCCAAATAGTGGCTGATTGGAATCGAGATGAATAAGGGTTCGTTTATCTACAACAAAAGTTCGGTTGATCAATGCATCAACAGCACTGCCCAGTTCTTCCGGACTGATACTGGCCAGAAAACCCAGCCTGCCAAAGTTGATGCCCAGTATGGGGATGCCTGTATCACGTACCAGCGTAACTGCATCTAGTATGGTGCCATCGCCTCCGAGACTGATGAGGCAGTCTATTTCATCATTCAAATCGGCTGAACTGTAAAAAGGGATCATTTTTTCAGCCTGTGGCAAAGGCACCTGCATGGCCGCAATCAATGGCTGATAAATATAAACCTGGGTTTCATAACGTGCGAGTTCTTCCAGCAATACCAATAAAGGATTGCCCATATCGGCATCGAGCCCACGACTATAAATGGCAATTTTCATGTCTTATTCATTTAAACTGAAGCATATCACATCCTCTTTTCACACATGCATGATAAGCCCGCTATACCAGTTTTAAAAATCGTTCCTGCTCTGTAAATATAAGCCATTGCGGCCCAGTTGATTAAAGCTGTATTCAATTTTAAACACAAAATCATAGATCGAAACAATATCAAGTCCAAGCCCCCAGGTACGCAAAAGTGTATTGTTTAGTGTATTGGACGAAATTGGATTCTTATGATAGCCATACCCCAAATCGCCATAAGCTTTTAAAAAGAAGCGAATGGGAATCTTATCATGTGTTTTACTCGGGAATGGATTTCGGAGAATAAAACCAAATACTTTTTTATGGATACTGGTTTTCAGGATACCCGCTGCTACCCCATCAACTACATTATATTCCAATCCCCGCATCTGGTTAAAACCATAACCTATTAATCGCTGGTTAAAATAAACATTGTTAAACGGCAGTTTTAAAATACCCAGGCCTTCCAGGTGTAAAAAACTATTTTTTGAAAGAGGTGTTGCGTATACCGCTCTTGCACTGGTAACCCAGAGATTGGTATTTTTGGTGACACCTCTCTTATACAGGTTGGCTTCCATCTGGAAACCCCTGGTCGGATAAGGGATATAATCAACATTATAATATTTATACTGGTAATTAAAATCCACGTATTGAAACCTCGAAGTACCACCGGGAAAATAAGTGGGGTTGAGTTTGAGAATGGTATCAGCCAACTGCTCATTATTGTAAGCCACTTTCAAATAATGCCTGTTACGAACATCGGGCCGATAAGAATAGGTGAAATCTACCCGGGTAAATTTTCTGACGATGTAATCCTGCCGGCTGAATAACTGTTTATTTTCACCCGTTGCATAATTCAGTTCTTTCTGTGTGGCACGTATAACACCAATATTAAACCCCTGCTTCAGTTTTCTATCAAAAAAAGGCCTGTCGTACCTGACTGTAAACTGCTGTGTATAGCCATTGATGAACCAGATATCGAGGTTGTCATTTCGTCCGCTCACATTGTTTTGTATAAACTTCAATCCATAATTCACCCGGTCAAAACTGCGTTTCTGTTCTACCCACCACTGGTTAAAATTCCGGTCGACCAGTCTGAAATATGGCAGTGGAAAAAAATACCATCGCTCTTTTACATCCACATTAATTACCAGAACGTTTCCTTTTTTTGCAGCTACATAAACATTCACGTCAACAAAAAGTAGGGTGTTCATGACCTGCTGTTTGGCCTGAATCAATACTTTCTCCAGATCAGCAGCGGGAAGTCTGTCGCCCTTTTTAAAAGGCACTTCGCGAAGTATGATATACTCTTTGGTCTTTTTGTTACCATTTACTTTTACTTCACCCACCAGTTGAAAAATACTTTTTGAGGCAACCAGTTCTGCAAGACTTTGACCGGTTGAAAGTGTAGAATCCTGATCCTGCGCCAACAGCGAACCGGTCAATAGTAATAAACAATAAAAGAAAAATAACCTCATGCGCTTCCCCGGGTTGTTACAATCAGAATTTGTAAAAATAGGGGAATCGCCTCTTAGTTATCACTGACGGATATGCTGTTTACCAAACCCGGTATTACACAAAGGGTTGGTCAATAGCGGGCGCCGGTTGCGAAAACCATTTCGGTCCGCTCTCCGTCATATATACGCAGTCTTCATGACGTACGCCAAATTCACCAACAATTGAAATATTCGGCTCTATACTAAAACACATACCTGTCTGTAACAATAATTGGTTCCCTTTTACCATATTGCCCCATTCATGACCATCCATTCCAATGCCATGTCCGGTGCGGTGCGGTAAACCAGGCAACTGGTATCCTGGCCCAAAACCTGCATCTGTAATTACTTTACGGGCAGCAGCATCCACCTTTTCACAGGGTACGCCTAACTGTGCCGCTTTATACCCGGCAGTTTGTGCGGCTTTCTCCAGGTTCCATATTTCCTGCTGCCGGGCAGTAGCTGCTGCGCCATATACAATGGTTCTGCTGATATCGGATGAATAACCCTCTACCCTGCAGCCACAATCCATCAATACAATGTCTCCTTTTTTGAGTTTTTGCGGCTGTGTACTGCCATGCGGAAAAGCAGATGCTTCTGCAAAATTTACCATCGCGAAATCACTGCTGCCACCAAATTTGTTTTGTGCCTCCGTAACGATCTCTGAAAATTCTTTGGGCGACATACCTTCACGCAAACTCTTGATACCAATTTTCATGGCCGCAATGGTAATATCTGTTGCTTTCTGCATCAACGCTATTTCTGCTGGCGATTTGATGAGCCTGCATGGAATAGTAACCGGATCTCCACTTACAAAACTGAACTGTGGTGCCAATTTGCGGATTCCATCCATGATAAAAAAGCGAATCGATTCTTCTACAGCCAACGCTCCGCCAGTAATACCCGCTGATTGTAATGACTGTATGATTAGCTGGTATGGACTTTCGTCTTCCTGCCATGCATGTACCTGTTTGCCAATTTTAATCAGTTCACGTAAACGGTTCTCCTCAAAACCAGGGCATATATAAAACACTTCTCCTGCAGCAGGAATTACTGCTACCATTGTTCTTTCGCTTCTGCCCCAACGTATACCGGTAAAATAAACCATGGCTGTACCGGCATCCAGTATCAATGCCTGCATTTTGTTTTCGGCCAATAACTGTTGTGCTTTTTTTATCCTTGCCTGGCGCTCTTCCAATGTTATGGGCTGCACATCTTTTGTCATAGATTCCAGATTATCCAATACTTTACCCGGATCTTCATTACCGGATGATGGTGTTGAACAGGCATTCAATCCGATTACAGCGCCGGTACCGGCCGTTACGACAGACAGGTTGATAAAAGCTCTTCTTTTCATAATAATTGATTAGGAGCAATCAAGTTAGCAGAAGGCTGATAACCCTTTGTGCAGGATATTGATCGAAGGTTCTTAAATCTTATCCAAAATAAGATGGTTGCTATTTTTTAAGTTTGTAACATAGTTTGGAAATCATGAAGCTCTACATTAAAAATATGGTTTGCAGCCGTTGCAAAATGGTCGTAAAGTCGCAACTGGAAAATGCGGGTCTTCATCCTCTGTCTGTTCATCTGGGTGAAGTAGAAATAGAGGGCAATGTATCAGGACCAAAATTAAAAGAGCTCGACAATATACTCCGGTCTGTAGGTTTTGAATTGATGGACGATAAAAAAAGCCAGACCATCGAAAAAATAAAGAATGCTATTGTCAACCTGGTACATCACTCCGACCACGATATTAAAACCAATCTCTCTACTTATATCACTTCAAAGATTCACCAGGATTATAATTACCTCAGCAATCTTTTTTCTGAAGTGGAAGGAACAACCATTGAAAAATATTACATCAGTCAGCGAATTGAACGGGCAAAAGAGTTATTGATGTATGATGAACTTTCGCTTTCACAGATAGCCGATCGGTTAGGATACAGCAGTGTTGCATACTTATCGAACCAGTTTAAAAAAATTACCGGCTTTACACCCAGTTATTTCAAAACACTGAAAGAACAAAAACGAAGGAATATTGAAGACCTGTAAATCTTACAAGAGCTTTACAAAATTCCATAACAACAGCCGCAGAACAGGTATCTAATTTTGTGTCAAAATCAATACAATGACACATACTTATACCGTTACAGGCATGACTTGCGGCAGTTGCGAAGCAAAAGTAAAAAGTAGCTTACTGATGCTGCCCCATGTTACAGCAGTGGATGTATCAAAAGAAAAACAGACTGCTACCATTACAATGGAAAAGCATATTGCCCTCTCTACTTTTCAGCAGGCGTTGGATAAAAAGTATAACATTACCGCTTTGGAGCATTCTGAAATAGCCGAACAAACAAAGAACTGGTTTACCACTTACAAACCCATCCTGCTCATCTTTGGTTATATAACAACCATTTCCATCATCAGTGCTGCTACTGCCACCGGGTTTAACTGGCTCCATAGCATGAATATATTTATGGCGGGCTTCTTTTTTACTTTCTCATTTTTCAAGATGCTCGATTTACAGGCTTTTGCAGAGAGTTACGCCATGTACGACGTTGTAGCCAAAAAAATAAAAGCCTGGGGATATATATATGCATTTATTGAATTGGCACTGGGTTTTGCGTACGCTACCAACTTTCAGCCGATTATTACCAATACTGTTACATTAGTGGTAATGACGGTGAGTATTGTAGGTGTATTGGAAAGTGTATTCAATAAAAGAAAAATTCGTTGTGCCTGTCTGGGTGCAGTCTTCAACCTGCCCATGAGTACTGTTACCATTATAGAAGATGCTTTAATGATAGCTATGAGCGCAGCAATGCTTGTAACAATGCTTTAATACCGGTAGATTAACTATATCTTTGTACAGGTGAAGAAAATGCTCATCATATTACTATTGCTTATCTATGGTTCCGCAACCATGGGTGCTACCATCCACCTGCATTACTGCATGAATAAATATGTGGGTGGCAGTCTCTGGCATGGCAATGATGACAATAAGTGTGGTGAATGCGGGATGAAGGAAAAAAAGGGCGGTTGTTGTAAAGACGAACACAAACAAGCCAAGCTCACTACCGACCACCAGAAAACTACCGCACAGTTTATTGAAATTCCCGAAGCCCCTGCTTTTGTTACTTCGTTGATAGATATGGTGGTAAGCATACCATCTGTATCAATCAGTCATCCTACATCAAACGGCCCACCAAAAACCCTTCGGGGGCGTTTGTACATACTGAATTGCGTTTTTTTAATTTGATACTGTAAGGTCTTTCTGACCATCAGTATCATCATGTGTATTGATGATCGTTCATTTATTGATCACGTTTAAATAATTAAAAAAATGAAATCATTCATATTATTGGCATTTGCCACACTCCTGATAACAACTACCGGTTTTACACAAATAGATAATACCGTTACAGTAAACGCAAAAATTGCCGGCAACTGCGGTATGTGTAAAAATGCCATTGAAAAAGCGGCTGATAAAAAGAAAATATCAAAAGCAACATGGGATAAGGATACAAAACTGGCCAGTATAACTTACGACAGTAAGAAAACCAGCCTGGATGGGGTTTTAAAAGACATTGCATTGGCTGGTTATGATAACCAGCATTTTCTTGCACCGGATGATGCATATAATAAATTACCGGAATGCTGTAAATACAAAAGAGAAAGCAAACAAACAGTAGCTAACCAGGCCTTACAAACAGCCCCTACCTCTCACCAAAATCATGAAGGGCATGATCAAAACAGACAGGACAATACAATACAGGCTACCAATCAGCTAACTGCTGTATTCGACAGTTACTTTACATTAAAAGATGCACTGGTAAAAACCGATGGAGCACAGGCTTCTGTTAAAGCAAAGGAATTGAAAACAGCTATCGATGCAGTTAAAATGGACAAGCTTGCAACAGATGTTCATACCGTTTGGATGAAACTGGTGAACGGCTTAACAGAAGATGCTGAACACATCAACGAAACAAAAGACATAGCACACCAGCGCGATCATTTCATGAGCCTTTCGAAGAATATGTACGAGTTGATTAAGGTTTCCAAAACCACCGATCCTGTATATTACCAATTTTGCCCGATGGCCAATAATGGCAAAGGGGCCAACTGGTTAAGCAGAGAAGCGGGTATCAAAAACCCATACTATGGGGCACAGATGCTTACCTGCGGAAAAACAGTGGAAACTATTAAACAGTAATCACAAGCTGCAGGCTTCCCGGGAAGCCTGCA
>DPWF01000380.1:16052-16329 GCA_003526435.1 Chitinophagaceae bacterium
GAAATTTCTACAATGGCTATACAGAAAGTTATTTGTAAAAAGCTGTTGCCACTAACAACGCTTTTTATTTTTTTAATAAACACGGGGTATGCTCAAAAAGTGGTGCGTTATGATCTTTATGTAAAAGATACGCTGGTAACTTTTGCGGGAAAAGAAAAAAGAGCCATCGCAGTAAATGGACAGATACCCATGCCCACACTCAGTTTTACAGAAGGTGATACTGCCGAAATTCACGTGCATAATTTATTGAAAGAAGAAACATCTTTGCACTGGCATG
>DPWF01000380.1:16376-16592 GCA_003526435.1 Chitinophagaceae bacterium
GTTTCTGCCCAATAAAGAAGATGGCGTTCCGAACCTTACGCAAATGCCCATCAAACCCGGAACCACTCACGTGTACAGGTTTCCGATAATTCAGCATGGAACACACTGGTATCACAGTCACTCAGGATTACAGGAGCAGATTGGTATGTATGGGTCGATGATACTCAATAAAAAACCTGCAGATATTGAAAAAAGGAAAGAGGTAGACGGTTTACC
>DPWF01000412.1:0-5335 GCA_003526435.1 Chitinophagaceae bacterium
AGCGGCTTGGTTAAAAGATCAAGGTGAAAACTACACATTGGCGGGTTCTATGGCTAAATTATTTGCCAGTAAAGTAGCAATGGATGTAACTGTAGAGGCTGTTCAAATTCACGGTGGTTATGGTTTTGTAAAAGAATACCATGTTGAAAGACTGATGCGCGATGCCAAGATTACACAGATTTATGAAGGGACGAGTGAGGTGCAAAGGATTGTGATTAGCAGGAGCATTTTGAATAAGTAAAAAGTCAAAATTCAAAAGTTAAAAAAGCATTTTGCTTTTGCGCCCTCTTTGCGAAGCAGAGAGGGTTGGGTGAGTTGAAAAATTTAATTGCGAAACTTGAAAAGGGTTTCGCAATTTTTTTTGTGCAGGCCAACTTGTCAACCATTTGGTGAATTGATTAAATGTTTTTGTATTAAAAATATTGTAAATTTATGAGTTAGCTAACTTAATAATAAGTTTAAAACTTATGAGTAAACCAAAACTTTTTATAGGCTCTTCCGTTGAAGGATTAGAAGTTGCATATTCAATTCAGGAGAACTTGAAATATATTTCTGAATCGACAGTTTGGGATCAAGGAGTATTTAACCTCTCCGAGTCTACACTTGAATCTTTAATTAAAATTTTAGAAAATAGTGACTTTGGTGTTTTTGTTTTTTCCCCCTGATGATCATATCAAAATAAGGGGTAAAAAAGATCTAGCTGTCCGGGATAACGTTTTATTTGAACTCGGGCTTTTTGTTGGAAAATTAGGAAGAAAGAGAAGTTTTATAGTGATTCCAGATAATAAAGAGTTTCACCTTCCAACAGATTTAATCGGGATGACACCAGCTAAATATGAAACAAATCGAACAGACAAAAATATGCAAGCTGGGACAGGCAGTGCTTGCCATAAAATCCGAGAAGCTGTAGCAAAAGAAGGGATCTTCAATGTAATTAATGAGGCCCCTGAAGCAGACAATCGTGAAAAAGAAAAGCCGCAAAAGAAAGAAGATTGGGTTGATTATATTTTTGTAAAAAAAGATTATGATAAAGCAATAAATATTTTAAAGAGAAAAATTCGTTCTGAAAAAAATGCTGATGAGAAAATTAATTTGAAAGGATGGTTGTGCTATGCAGAATTTGAGAAAAATACCATTTTCGGAACTAGAGAATATGAGAACCTTTTGACAGAGTACCCTGACAATAATCTTGCTTATATTTCTTATGCTGACAATTTGTTTTGGAATAATTCATTTGCCAAATCCATTGAAATTATTGAGAAAGGGCTAGTTAATTGTGAACGAAAAATTACACTCTTAAATTTAAAGGCAAAGAATTTATGGGCTCTTAATCAAAAGGATGATGCAATTGCTTTGCTTAATTCTGCAATTGAATATAGTAAAGATGAGTTGCTTTTTTCAACACTTGCTGATTATTATAATGAAATTGATAGAAAAAAAGATGCTATAAATTTACTTCATCAAGCATATTATATTTTCCCTAAAAATGAAAACATTATTTATAAATTAGCAAGGGCATCCTATGATGTTGACCAAAAAGAGATTTGTATTTTTTTGTATAAAGAACTGTTGTATCAATTCCCGAAAAAATCCACATACTGGTGCTTACTCGGTAATGCATACCTTGATTTGTCATTAGAAAACCTAGCGTTAAGTGCTTATGAAAAGGCTGCTGAATTATCAGAAAATAAAGAAGGATGGATTTTTGATAATATAGGCAATTTATACAACAACAAAAATTTATATGATAAAGCTGAGGAAAACCTAAAAATTGCTTTAGAATTAAATAACAAATCCGAATATACTCACAGTAGACTTTCTTCTGTATTTTCTTCAAAACAAGAAGAGCAAAAGAAATTAAATGAAATTATCTCTACAGCCAAAATTAAATTGAGTTCAAATCAATTGTTATAAATGTCTTCTTTCTCAGCAGAGTTTTGGAAATAGAAGAAGTTCGTCGAAGAGTCTCCGAGGTGCAAGGGACTCTTCGTGTTACACAGCCGGCGTGTTGCATTTGCTTTTGTTACAGTTAACAGACTAATTGTAAACTACCTGCCAAACCCCAACCCCAAACAATACCAAAGAAAGCACCGGCCATATGCTATCCATTCCTTTGGCGCGAAACAAATTCCGGATGGCAAGGGCGGCCAATAATACAGGTAAAATGAGCATGGGCAACCACATCAGTTCAAATAATGCTCCTATGAAAGCAATGCTGTAAACATTAAAATGTTTTCCCGTAAACCAGAATAGCACAACGCCTACCATCACGAGGAAGAGGGTGCGATTGCGTATGTTGAGGATTTTCTTCATGCAACATAAATATAATTTTTTCTGTGTACTGCTGTGTGCTCTGTGGCAATTAACTGCCACTGAAGGCACTGAAATGCACAGAAGAATATGTAATAAAAAATGTTCAGCCTTTTTGTTTTTCTAAAGCCTCTTCATGAAACAAAAATGTTATAACATTTTTTTTACAAGTTTCCAGAACAAAATTATTTCTACATCTGTTTAATCTTAACCCTTGCAGATGAAACCTTGAAAGCAATGTGTAATTATACACATGACCCACTGATGAACCCTTATACATCCGGCATGTGATTTGTTTATTGTGTATGGTGCTGAAGACTGCAGCTATCAGTACAACATAGCAACAAATCATTGTTGTTCGCATTCATTGTAAAAAATAAAAAACAAATTGATGGAAACGTACACGTATCCAACTGATCAATCTATGTCTGTACTACAGCCCTGGCAACAAATTTTTTTGTTGCTGCATGGAAAGGGTCGTTTACAAATAGATACAGACACTGCTATTTATCAGACCAATATTTTTTACATATCCAATCATTAACAAACTAAAAAACAACTTATGATCAAGCACACCAAAGTTTTGATGTTGGCAAGTATGTTATTATTCATGCTGGTTTCCTGCAAGAAAGATGAAGCCGTACCTGCTAAAACCATTGCTGCGCTGGTTACTGAAAATGCAAATTTATCTTTGTTAAGAGTAGCTGTGGTGAGGGCTGGTTTGGTAGAAACATTATCGGGTCAGGGTACATTTACTGTTTTCGCTCCCGATAATACTGCATTTACTGCTGCCGGACTGGGTACAGAAGCAGCTATTAATGCAGTACCGGAAGCTACGCTTCGTCAAATTCTTTTATACCATGTTCTGGCTCAGGAATATACATCGGGTAGCATACCATCAGCTACAACCGAATTAAACACAGCAGCAGATGCACGGGTATATGTTACCAAAAACAGCAATGGTGTATTTGTAAACGGCGCTGCTGTTACCGCAGCAGATATTGATGCTCAGAATGGGGTAGTGCATGTGGTGAATAAAGTATTGATGCCTCCACCCGGTAACCTGGTGCAACTGGCACAGGCCAATACCAATTTATCATTTCTTGTTGCGGCAGTTGTGAGAGCGAGTCAGGGTACCACCAATGTGGCAGCCGTTTTATCAGGTGCCGGACCATTCACTGTATTTGCGCCTACCAATACTGCTTTTCAGAATGCCGGTTTCCCTACCATCGAATCTATACAGCAGGCAGATCCTAACACCCTTGCTTCTATTCTTACTTATCATGTAATAGCAGCAAGGGTATTTTCATCTGATCTTACCGAAGGTGCAAGACCTGCTACCCTGAATGGAGCCAATGTTACTATTACACTTACAGGTGGAGCCAAAGTAAAAGGCAATTCAAATAATACGGCATCCAATATTACCAGTACCAATATCATTGCCAGCAATGGCGTGGTACATGTAATTGATGCAGTATTACTGCCTTAAGCAGGACTTTGTAAATGATACATTTTTTTCTGTGTAATTCTGTGTTCTCAGTGGCAGTTAATTGCCACTGAAGACACAGAAGTGCACTGAAAATTCGCTTGTATGTGGAGTTGCTCAACATACAAGCATCGTCAATCACTCTTTTGACTTTTTAATTTTGATTTTTGAATTTCTTACCCTTCCATCTCCATCACTAACTCAAACACTTCCTCATACTCTTTATTCAGCTCATTCCATTTAGCCTGTGTTTGTTTATATGCCGCTTCGAGTTCCTGAAATTTTTTTGGGTCTGAATAATTGGATGGATCGCCCAATGCCGCTTCCTGTTTTGCTTTTTCTTCCTTGCATTTATTCAGCTCTGTTTCGAGGTTGGTAAGTCTGCGTTTCTGTTTCTGTAATTCTTTCTGCTTCTCCCTGTCAATCGCCTGGTTGTTGGTTGCATTCGCTTTTTCCTCTTTCACAACAACAACTTCTTTCTTCACCTCAACCTCAACTGACTTCTCTTTCGGACTTTCGGACTTCCGGTCTCCCTGACTTCCCTTTATCTTCTCCATTCTTTCATTCCACTCCACCCATTCCTGGTAAGTACCCTTAAACTCTTTGATCTGGTGATCCACAATCTCCCAGATTTTATTGGCCGTCTTCGAAATAAAATATCGGTCGTGACTTACGAGAATGATACTGCCTTCATATTTATTCAATGCTTCTGCCAGCAGTTCCACCGAGTGCATGTCGAGGTGGTTGGTAGGTTCATCGAGAATGAGGAAGTTGGCTTTGCTTACAATGGTTTTGGCCAGTGCCACACGTGCTTTTTCACCACCACTCAATACACGGATGCGTTTGTCTACATCATCACCACTGAAAAGGAAGGCACCTAATAAGGCACGCAGTTCCACATCGGTTTTTTTGCTGCCGCATTGTTGTAATTCTTCGAGTATGGTATTGGTTAATGTGAGTGCTTCTAACTGGTGCTGGGCATAGAAACTTTCTTCTACATTATGTCCCCATACACGCTCTCCCTCAAAAGGCTCTGTGCCACCCACCATTCGCAGTACGGTAGATTTACCTTTACCGTTGGCACCGATCAGTGCAATTTTATCGCCACGTTCTATTTCTGCATTGGCGGCATCTACAATCCTGATTTTGCCAAAATGTTTGGTAGCATTTTTTAATTCAACCAATACTTTACCCGGCACTTTATCTAACTGGAAATTGATACGCAGATCGGGTCTTTCGAGTTTAACGTCTTCAATTTTTTCTATTTTGTCGAGGCGCTTCTGAATACTCTGTGCCTGTGCGGCCTTACTGGCTTTGGCTTTAAAGCGTTCAATAAAACGTTCCTGCTGACGAATATAATCCTGCTGGTTCTCAAAAGCTTTCTGCTGCATTTCTATACGCAGTGCTTTTTCTGTTTCATAGTAGGTATAGTCGCCCGAATAAATATGCAGTTCCTGCTGGTACACTTCCACAATCTTGTTCACCATTCTGTTGAGGAAGAATTTATCGTGGCTCACAATTACCACGCTGCCCTGGTAC
>DPWF01000412.1:5380-12908 GCA_003526435.1 Chitinophagaceae bacterium
TCGAGGTGGTTGGTAGGTTCATCGAGTAGCAATACATCTGGTTGCTGCAAAATCATTTTACAGAGCAGTACCCGCATTCTCCATCCACCACTAAATTCCTTGTAGGGACGGGAGAGGTCTTCATTGCTGAAACCCAGTCCATGTAAAACTTCTTCGGCTTTATGGTGAATATTATAACCATCGAGTACATCCAGCTCATGCAGGGCATCGGTGTACTGAATCAGGAGGTCGTTGTTTTCTGAATCCTTCTCCAGTTCATGCCCCAGGCGTTCAATATCTTTCTCCAACTGACGCACCCTTTCAAAAGCACCCAGTGCCACTTCGGTGATGGTATCATTGGTATCGAAACTCAGCAGATCCTGGTGCAGGTATCCGATGGTGGTATCTCTTCCTTTTTCTACGGTACCTTTCGATGGGGTGTATTCACCCACCAAAACCTTCAGCAGGGTAGATTTTCCGTGTCCATTATAACCAATTAAACCAATACGGTCGCCGGGTTGTATATGCCAGGTAGCATCTTCCACAATTACACGGGCACCAAACTCAAAAGTCACATTCTGTAAGCCGATCAACATTTCTTAACAACGATTTAGGAGCGCAAAGGTAATTGCAAACTGCTGCCAATTCAATTTGCTTTAGTTTTGTGCAAAATTTTATCATATGAATAAGATACTGGTAATGGCAGGTTTCATTTTTCTGGCTGCCTGCGGTGGCAAGGATGAAAAAGCAGCGGTTGCCGATGCAACCCCTAAAACACTGGCCGCAAGTGCCCATTCAGATAGTTTTAACCTTGCTTTTGGCAAGATGCTCGATAGTTATTTCCAGTTGAAAGACAATTTTATTGCCGAAAAAGATACCCTGATTGCACAGCAGGCAGTGGCACTCATCAGCGATGTGGCTGCCGCAGCCGTTGGTTTCCAGGAGCTGAAAGCCGATTCTGCAGTGGCTTCTACGGCTCATAGTTACGCGGTAAGCATCAGCTCAGAACTGAAATCCATTGTATCTGAACCCGATCGCGAAGAGCGTCGTAAATCGTTCCAGGTAGTAAGTGAGCAGATTTATGACCTGATCCGTACGGTTCGTTACGACAGAACAGTGGTATATCACCAGTATTGTCCGATGGCCTTTAATGACGCCGGTGCTTTCTGGTTAAGCAACTCTTCTGATATCCGTAATCCCTACCTGCCTAAAAAAATGCTGACCTGTGGTGAGGTAAAAGATTCTATTGATTTCCGGAAATTCTAACTACTCTGCGGACTTCTCTGCGCCCTCTCGTTCTCTGCGGTGAACTTACCCGAATAATCACCGCAGAGAACGAGAGAACACAGAGGTCACGCAGGGATATATTTATAGTATGCGTATTTGTTTTTTGGTGTTGTCTTTTTTCCTCACAACTATTGTATCCGCACAGGAGAAAATAACACTGAATGGTTACCTCAAAGATTCTCTTACTGGTGAAACGCTTATTGGCGCCAATATCCTTGTTACAGGTGAGGGCAGGGGCGTACAGAGCAATCAGTATGGTTTTTATTCCATTACACTCAATAAAGGAACCTATAAACTGCTGGTTTCATTTATTGGTTATCAGCCCAAAGAAATTACGGTTGAACTGCAAAAAGATCTTCAGGAAAACATTCTCTTGCTGCCCAATGCTGCCATCATCAATAATGTAACAGTAATTGGCAGAAGAAGAGACAATAACGTTAAGACGGCCCAGATGGGCAAAATAGAACTGAGTGTTAACACCGCCAAAGCATTACCTGCTTTATTGGGTGAAGTAGACCTGTTGAAAACACTACAACTCTTACCGGGTGTGCGTAATGCAGGTGAAGGCAATGCCGGTTTTTATGTGCGTGGTGGCGGACCCGATCAGAACCTCATTCTGCTCGATGATGCTGTGGTGTATAATACCGGGCACTTATTTGGTTTCTTCTCCATCTTCAATGCCGATGCCATTAAAAATGTAACACTCATTAAAGGTGGTATGCCCGCTCAATATGGAGGTCGCCTATCTTCTGTGGTTGACGTGGCCATGAAAGAAGGCAATAGCAACAAAACCCAGATTGATGCGGGTATCGGTTTAATTGCATCCCGTTTCTCCATACAGGGACCGCTGAAAAAGAACAAAGCATCGTATATGCTGTCGGCCAGAAGAACTTATGTAGACATGCTCACGAAGCCCTTTATTAAAAAAGACAATGAGTTCTATGGGTCGGGTTATTATTTCTATGACCTGAATGCCAAAATGAATTATCGCTTTTCTGAAAAAGATATTCTGTACCTCAGTGGCTATTTTGGTCGCGACCAGTTTAATTTCAACAACAGCAAACGTTCCTTCGCCATCGATATTCCCTGGGGTAACAGTACCGCTACTTTAAGATGGAACCATATTTTCAGTAAAAAACTATTTGCCAATACAACTGCAGTGTATAATGATTATAAATTTCAGTTAACGGGCAGACAAAACGATTTTAACATCAATCTCTCCTCCGGTATCCGCGACCTGAACCTGAAAACAGATTTTGATTATTATCCAAGTCCGGAACATAAACTCAAGTTCGGCGTACAATATACATTCCATACCTTCTTACCCAATGTACTCAGTGGTAACCAGGATACGGTGGTGTTTGAACCCAATAATGCTACAAAGAAATTCGCCAATGAATATGCCGTATACTTACAGGACGACTGGGAACTGAATACTAAGCTAAAACTGAACTATGGTGTTCGTTACAGTGTTTTTCAACAGGTAGGCCGTTATACTTTTTATGAACGCGATGCCAATGGAAATAAATTAGACAGCACTGTTTACAGAAGAGGACAAACCGTAAAAGCCTATGGAGGCCTGGAACCCAGGGCCACATTGCGTTATGCATTCAATGAATTATCATCGTTCAAAGCGGCTGTAACACGTAATATTCAATACATACACCTGGTAACCAATGCAGGTACCACTTTACCCACCGATTTATGGGTGCCCAGCACCATTCGTGTACAGCCACAAACAGGTTGGCAATATGCTATGGGGTATTTCAGGAATTTCAACAATGGCATGTTTGAAACATCGGTTGAACTCTATTATAAAACCATGAATAACCAGATTGAATACAGAGAAGGATACACCCCTTCCTTAAAAGATCCGGAAGAAGAATTTGTTTTTGGTAAAGGCTGGAGTTATGGTGCAGAATTGTTCATCAATAAAGTAAAAGGAAGACTTACCGGCTGGATCGGTTATACCCTTAGCTGGACCTGGCGCAAATTTCCGGATCTGAATGATGGGTTGAAATACCCAAGCCGNNAAGCCGCTACGACCGCCGGCATGATATGTCGATTGTAGGTACCTATGAATTATCAAAAAAATGGAAAGCCTCTGCTGTATTTATTTATGGAACAGGTAATGCTACTTCATTACCCGAGCGTTTTTATTTTGTAGGAGGGGTGCTTACGCAGGAATACAGCCGTATTAATGCCTATAGAATGAAAGCCTATCATAGAATGGATCTGTCATTCACTTATACACCCACACCAAAGAAAGTAAGAAAATATACTTCTAACTGGGTCTTCAGTTTATACAATACTTATAGCAGACTGAACCCTTATTTCATCTATTTCGACCAGGAGGGAGACGCCAGCAATGGAACGCTGCAGGTGAAAGCCAAGCAGGTGTCGCTTTTCCCAATTATTCCGGCGGTGACTTGGAATATAAAAATTTGAAAATTAGTTAATTTGAAAATGAAGAAGCGTTGGGTATATCCAGTTACTTAGTATGCTTAAATTAACGCATTGCTTTGCTTGCAAAGCCCTTGCATTTTCAAATTAGCACATTTTCAAATTTTCAAATTATTCCCTGTATTCCACCACCACCTTTGCATTCCGCTGTTCATTAGAGACGAGGAAGATTTCGTAACGCTTTTTTCCTGCAGTGATTACCATTAAAGCGCTGTTGGGTGGAATTTCGCCCAGGTTCTCTGCCACCATGATCAATTCATGGCGTTTACTTTCATCTGAACAATCAATTTTTAAACGAAGCGGGGTATAAGTGAGTTTAGCCTGGCTGATGACCAGTTTATTATTATGATAGAGAGAAATGGTATCATTATCAATCGTACCATTATCAAAAATTTCTACTGTCGCAACACGTTCATTGGTATAGATTGTTTTAACGAGATTGTTTTCACGCTCCAGTAATACTTTAGGAATGGGGCCTTGTGTAGCGGGAGGTTTTTCCCATTTAACAAGGGGGGTATCTGTTTTTCTTCCCGATACTGTAACATCGGGCTTCCAGGTTGATGCAGCAGGAGGAGGAGTGGTAGTTGTTACAGGTTTTACATCCTGTTTAGCTGTTGTATTGGTTTTTTTGTCAGCAGTTTTAGTTTGTGCCGTCGTATTTTGTTTTGCCGGTGGCTTGCTGTTATTGGTTTTACTATTGGCAGGTGGAACTACTTTCGTAGTTGTATTTGTCTTTGGTGCTGTCTTTATTGCTGGTTTGTTAGCATTAACTTTTACAGGTGCTTTGGTTGTATTATCCTTTTGTGCGTTGTTGTTAGGTATTGTTACCTTTTTTTGTTGCTGAACAGGAGGTGGAATAATGGTTGTTTTCCTGGCGGTAGACTCAGGTCTTTTTTTAAGCAGAAATGGTTCCAGTTCAAAATCGGATTCTTTAACCCTTTCCAGGTATACTTTACCACTGCCACAATCTACTTTCGTTTTTTCATTCACAGAACTAAAGGTTCCCTGTAATACTTCCAGCTTTCCTATTTTGGAATATTCAAGATAACAGGTCATTAAACAGGGCTCACTTTTATCGCCTATTTTAACCTCCTGCAAATTGGTTTCTTTGAGGATCAGGTTTTTGGTTTGTACGGTATAAATGCCACGAAAAGCGGCTTTACCATAAAAGATGGTACTTTTATAAGAGTAGGTTACACCGTTGAGTCCGTTATTGGCCTGCTGGTCAATTTGTACTTCATATTTATACAGTTCCTGTCTTACATCTTCCCTGTATAAACCGCTGGAAGAGCTGAAATACCCACGCCAGATACCGGTCAGATCCTGTGAACCTGCGGCAATAGCGAACACCAGTAAAATGGGAGTTAGGGTAAACTTCAGCTTCATTAGGGCAAAACTACAACTGCAATATAGTGTATGCTGATAAAGAAGCGTTAAATAAGCTGGTAGCCACTAGCTTCTAGAAAACAAAGTCAGTTATATTTAAAAACGAATAGTCATTTCTCTATTCGAAAGATCAAATACAGCAAACCCTCTGGCAGCTAGAGGCTATAAGCTAGCAGCTAATTGCTCGCAGCTCATAGCTCAAAGCTCACAGCTTTACCTTATTTTTGCATCCCTTAGAATTAAGCAATCAAATGATCAACATCAGTTTTCCCGATGGGGCAGTAAGGCAGTATGAAGCGGGGGTAAGTGCCCTCGATATTGCAAAGTCAATCAGCGAAGGACTGGCCAGAAAAGTGCTGGCCGCCAGTGTGAACGGACAAGTGTGGGATGCCACGCGTGCCATCACGACAGACAGCACTTTAAAATTGCTTACCTGGGATGATGCAGATGGAAAGAATACTTTCTGGCACTCATCGGCTCACCTGATGGCCGAGGCGGTGGAAGCTATTTATCCCGGTGTTAAATTCTGGGTTGGACCGGCACTGGACAAGGGTTTCTATTATGATATTGATTTGGGAGGAAACCATATTTCTGATGAGGACCTGACAGCCATCGAGAAAAAGATGAATGAATTGGCCAAACAGAATAATCCTTACCAGCGAAAAGAAATATCCAAAACAGAAGCGGTAAACTATTTCAGCGAAAAGTCTGATGAGTATAAACTCGATCTTTTACAAGGTCTGGAAGATGGCTCTATCACTTTCTATACACAGGGTCAGTTTACTGATTTATGTCGCGGGCCACATATTCCGCATACTGGTTTTATCAAAGCCATTAAACTCACCAGTATTGCAGGTGCTTACTGGAAAGGAGATGAGAAGAATAAAATGCTCACCCGCTTATATGGCGTAACCTTTCCCAACCAGAAAGAGCTTGATGAATACCTGTTGATGCTGGAAGAAGCCAAAAAACGTGATCACCGTAAACTCGGTAAAGAACTGGGTATTTTTACCATGGATGATGATGTGGGTGCAGGTTTGCCTTTATGGTTACCCAATGGAACCGTGATTATTGAAGAACTGGAGAAACTGGCCAAACAAACAGAAGAAGCGGCTGGCTATAAACGCGTGGTAACACCACATATCGCCAAAGAAAGCATGTACCTCACCAGTGGTCACCTGCCATATTATGCCGATAGTATGTTTCCCCCCATGGAACTTGATGGTACCAAATATTACCTGAAAGCCATGAACTGTCCGCATCACCATAAAATTTTTGATGCAGAGCCCAAGAGTTACAAAGACCTGCCTTTCCGTATTGCAGAATATGGAACCTGTTACAGGTATGAGCAGAGTGGTGAGTTATTCGGATTGATGCGGGTGCGTTGTTTACACATGAACGATGCACATATTTATTGCAGCAAAGAACAGTTTGCGGCAGAATTTCGTGCGGTAAACGATATGTACATCAAATACTTTAAAATATTTGGTGTTGATAAATATGTAATGCGTTTGAGTTTGCATGAGCCACCCAAACTGGGTGCCAAATATGTAAATGAACCAGAACTCTGGAAAGAAACAGAAGCGATGGTTCGTAATGTACTGATCGAATCAGATATTCCTTTTGTGGAAGTACCCGATGAAGCGGCGTTCTACGGACCTAAGATTGATGTGCAGATATGGAGCGCCATCGGAAGAGAATTTACCCTGGCCACTAATCAGGTTGATTTTAATTCCGGCAACAAATTCAAACTGAATTATGTTAATCAGCATAACCAGCCCGAAGTGCCTTTGATCATTCACCGTGCACCATTGGGAACGCATGAGCGATTTATCGGTTTCCTGCTCGAGCATTATGCAGGTAAGTTCCCGGTATGGCTGGCGCCATTACAGGTGAAGATTCTGCCGATCAGCGATAAGTTCATGGACTATGCAAACAAAGTAAAAGACACTTTAAAGGCAGTAGGTGTGCGGGTGGAGATTGATGACAGGAGCGAAAAAATCGGCAAGAAAATACGTGATACCGAATTGAGTCGTGTTCCATACATGCTGGTAGTGGGAGAGAAAGAGGCAGCAGAACAGCAGTTATCGGTTCGCAGGCAAGGTAAAGGTGATCTGGGAACCCAATCGCTTGATGCATTTGCGAGTATGATACAGGATGAAATTCTGCACAGAAAAGCAGCAGAATAAATATGAAGCGTGTTGTATTGTTGCGCTCGTTACTAAATGAGATGGTCATATAAAGTCTAATGGGTTAAGCAGGTTAAATGGAATAATTTTAATCAGTCCCTGTGGACGGGCCTCATTGGGGTCGGTGTCTAGCGCAGCGATGACAGATCAGATTATGCGAAGCAAATCTGATCAGAGGCCAATGCAGCCCGGTAACAGGAACGAGGCCCAGCGGCCATGAGCGA
>DPWF01000357.1 GCA_003526435.1 Chitinophagaceae bacterium
TTCGGTAGAAGCCCTGAGCGACTCTTTACAGAAACTGTCAACAGAAGAGATTGCTGTAAGAGTGGTACACAAAGGTGTGGGTCAGATATCTGAAAGTGATGTATTGCTGGCCACTGCATCAGATGCCATCATCATTGGCTTTAATGTGCGCCCGTCTATGCAGGCCAACAGGTTGTCTGAAACAGAAGGAGTGGAAATCAAACTTTACTCCATCATCTACACAGCCATCGATGAAATCAAGAGCGCGATGGAGGGGATGCTGGAACCGAAAATACAGGAGAAAATTACGGCCAACGTGGAAGTACGTGAAGTGTACAAGTTCGATAAAGCCACTGTTGCCGGATGTTTTGTTCTGGAAGGTAAAATCAGCCGAAACAGTAAGATCCGGATCATCCGCGATGGTATCGTTGAATATCCTAAGGGTGAAGGACAGGCCGCAGAACTGGGCAGCCTGAAACGTTTCAAAGACGATGTAAAAGATGTTGCTTCGAATATGGAATGTGGTCTTACCATCAAAAACTTCAACGACCTGAAAGTAGGAGATATCGTGGAAGCGTTTGAGGAAGAGGAAGTGAAGAGAACTTTGTAAAGCTGCAAGCTACAAGCTTCAAGCTGCAAGTTTCAGGTCACAGGCTTCAAGGCGAATATCCCTTGAGTTCTGTAGCTTGAAACTTGTAGCTTTTTGTTAAAACCAACCCCCAATCAGGGAAACAAGCCCCGATTAACTAAATTTGATGTTCATAGAATCAATATGAAAAAGGTATTTCTGATAGTTGTTTTGCTGTGTACCGGAATGGTATCGGTGATGGCACAGACCAAAAAAGTGGTGGCCGACAAAATTGTAGGCCAGGTAGGTGACCGGATCATTCTTCGTTCCGATATATTGAACGCCATATCCGACATGAAGCGCCAGTACCAGGGCCAGGAAAATGTAATCATCCCAACCGAGTGTCAGGTGCTGGAAGGACAACTGATTCAGAAAGCGTTGGTATTACAGGCAGAAAAAGATTCGCTGAGTGTAACCGAAGAAGAAATTGATGCCACCATCGATAACCGTATCCGTGCAGCCATTCAGCAATATGGTTCAAAAGATGTGCTGGAAGAAATTGCAGGTAAAACCATTTATCAGCTCAAAGAAGATTTCAGGATCACATTCCGTGAACAGAAGCTGGCAGAACAAATGCAAAGCAAAATCATTGAAACAGTAAAGATCACACCAACAGAAGTAAAAGCATTCTACAACAAAATACCCAAAGACAGTTTACCCTTTTATGAGAGCGAAGTGGAGCTGAGCCAGATCGTCATCATACCCAAAGCCAATCGCGACGTAGAAGAATATGTATCAAAACAGATGTATGATTACAAGCGCCAGATTGAAAGCGGTGCGCAGAAATTTGAAGCGCTGGTGAAATTGTATTCAGAAGATCCGGGTAGTAAAGATGCCGGTGGACAGTACAACCTGAACAGGAACGACCGTAACTGGGATCCTGCTTTTCTCTCCGCCTCATTCCGTTTAAAAGAAAACCAGGTATCGCAGGTGATCAAGTCAAAATTTGGATTGCATATTATACAGTTGATGTCGCGCTCGGGCGATGAAGCAGTGGTACGTCATATATTGCGCATACCGCCGGTAACCGAAGACGAGATCAAAGAAGCCGTTACCAAACTCGATTCGGTGCGTAAGCAGTTAAAAGCAGGAACCATTAGTTTTGGTGAAGCCGTAAGCAAGTTCAGCGAAGATGAAAACAGTAAGTTCAATGCAGGTGCCATTACTTCCGGTCAGGATGGTAATATTTTCCTGAGTATTGATATGCTGGATAAGGATATGGTAGTGGCACTGAAAGATTTGAAGCCGGGTGAGTTCTCTGCACCGCAGGTATATACCGATGAGCGTAATCGCAAAGCTGTTCGCCTGATTTACCTGAAACGCAGAACAGAACCACATCGCGAAAACCTGATGGATGACTATAACCGTATTGCACAACGTGCCATGGAATTCAAAAAGAATGAAGCGCTGGAAAAATGGTTCAAAGAGCATATACCCACCTATTTTGTATCTATTGATAAAGATTTTACCGGTTGTGAAAGCATAAAAGACTGGAAAGCCGCGGCCGACAAAGCAGATAAAGCCAGAAAAAACTAGGGTGATAAGTAATAAGAAACAGAGAAATGTTCAATAATGGATATTGAATGTTGAAGTTGGAGAAATTCGTAGAAGGAACTATGGTTTGTTAATACCCTTTTCAGGAAAAACATACAATCCCAGCGCCGGACTTCAGTCTGGCGAGAAAATAAAAAGAATGCTGACCGAAACCGGTCAGCATTCTTTTTTATAGGTACATGTATTTTGTAATAGACTCATGTTTTTATAAATATTTGAATATCAATAAATTAGAAAGGGCATAAAATAATTTTGGAAATTACATGTATATACACCTATATTTGCATTGTGAAACTGGAACAAGCCATACAAAGTACAAAATTCAAAAGCGAAGTGCAGAAGGCCGGATTGAATATACTGTACACAGCCTGGTGGCTGAAGACAGTAATGAGCAGGGAATTGAAAGAGTTTGGATTAACACATGAGCAGTACAATGTGCTACGCATATTAAAAGGGAAACATCCTGAACTGATGTGTGTAAAAGACATAGCCTGCCGGATGATTGAAAAAAACTCGAATGTGCCCAGGATCATTGACAGACTGGAGATCAAAAAACTGGTAAAACGCGCCACATCTGAAGCCGATAAACGCGAAACAGTTATTTCACTTACACAAAGTGGTATTGCGGTACTGGAAGCCAGTACAAAATCGCTCAATGCCATTTACGATGAAATTATGACGATCAGCGAAGAAGATGCCTCCAGCATCAATGAATTGCTTGAAAAAGTAAGAGAAAAAGAAAACTGATTTTTTTTAAACCAATACATGTATGTACATGTATTATAAATTGAAAAACATATGAAAACCATATTACATAAAGCAGCCACCAGAGGTCATGCCAACCACGGCTGGCTCAACAGCTATCATACATTCAGTTTTGGTCATTATTACCATCCCGATCGTGTTCATTTTGGCGCATTGCGTGTATTGAATGATGACACAGTAAAAGGCGGCATGGGGTTTTCGAAACACCCGCACGACAATATGGAGATAGTTTCCATTCCATTGTCTGGCGATTTACATCATAAAGACAGCACCGGAAGAGATGAAATTATCCGTGAGCACGATGTACAGATTATGAGTGCCGGTAGTGGTATTGCGCACAGCGAAACCAACGCCAACAATGATAAAGAAGTAAAATTTTTACAGATATGGGTATTCCCCAAAGAACAGAATATTGAACCACGCTACCAGCAGAAATCATTCAAACCAGAGAATCGTTTGAACCAGGTACTTACGGTAGTGGCACCCGATGATGACAATGCTGTATGGATTAACCAGGACGCCTGGTTCTCACTCGCAAATCTTGAAGCAGGTATTGAAAAAACATACGAAGTAAAAAGAAAAGAAAATGGTGTATATGTTTTTGTCATCAGCGGTAAAGTAACCATTAACGGACAGGAACTGGATACAAGAGACGGTTTGGGAATTACCGAAACAGACAAACTGGATATAAAAGCCGATACCGCAGCAGAAATATTATTGATAGATGTTCCGATGAAAATACAGGAGGCATAACATGAAAACGAACAGAACAATAAAAAGCATATTATACGCAACAGCAATGGATATGGGAGGAATGCCCATCAGGCAACCATTTCCATCTCAAAAAGCAGAAAGAATAGACCCCTTTCTCCTGTTGCACCACGCCGATATTAAAGTACCCACACATATTGATGTAAAACATGCAGGCGTGGGTCCGCATCCGCACAGAGGCTTTTCTCCAGTGAGTTTTATTTTCAAAGGAGGTGTACATCACCGCGACAGCAGGGGAAATGATAATGTGGTGTATGCAGGTGGCACACAATGGATGAATGCAGGTATGGGTGTTATTCACAGCGAAAGACCTCCCGCAGATATCCATGAAATAGGCGGCCGTCAGGAACTTATTCAGTTATGGGTAAACACACCGGCTAAATATAAAATGGATCAGCCTTCTTACCAGCCACTTACTGCAGAAAACACATCTGTGGTAAAAAGCGCAGACGGTCTGGTACAGGTAAATATTGTTGCCGGTGAATTGAATGCGGTGAAAGGTCCGATCAATACCTTATCAGCAGTTAACACATTCACGGCCACATTTAGCAAAGGAGGAAAATTCTTTTTTGAAATACCCGCCACCCACAATGCATTTATATATGTGTTGGAAGGAAAGCTGACTGTAACCGGTGATGGAGAAGTAGAAGGAAAATATGTAGCCGTATTCAACAACGATGGTACAGGTTTTGAAGTAGAGGCATTAGAAGATAGTATTGTATTCATTGGAACAGGAGAACCCCTCAATGAACCCGTAGCCTCACATGGTCCATTTGTAATGAACAACCAGACCGAACTGATGGAAGCCTTCCGCGACTATCAGTTAGGAAAGATGGGGGTGTTGATAGAGGAATAGTGAGGAGTGAGTAGTCAGTAAGGCTTTACACTCACTATTCACTACTGACTACTCAAAAAAAAAGTATAAACAATCAAATAAAAAATAAAAACTCAAACACAATGGCAACTTACAAAATCGACGCAGCACACAGCGAAATTACCTTTAAGGTAAAACACCTGATGATTACCAACGTAACAGGCAGCTTTACACAATTTGATGCAACCATGGAAAGCGAAGCCGCTGATTTCAGCGATGCAAAAATTTCTTTTGAAGCAGATGTAAACAGTGTAAACACCAACAACGAACAGCGTGATGGTCACCTGAAAAGTGATGATTTCTTTGCTGCAGAAAAATTCCCTAAACTTACATTCGTATCAAAGAGCTTTACCAAAAAATCGGATGATGAATACACCCTCACCGGCGATTTAACCATTCGTGATGTAACCAAAACAGTAGACCTGACAGTAGAATTCGGTGGTAATATGGTTGACCCATGGGGACAGGCAAAAGCCGGTTTCGAAATCAATGGGAAAATCAACCGTAAAGAATTTGGTCTCGGCTGGGGAGCTGTAACAGAAGCAGGTGGTGTAGTGGTAAGTGATGAAGTGAAACTGCATTTAGCGGTTCAGATGATTAAGCAAGCTTAATTCGTGAATGGTGAATGGTCAATGGTGAATAGGAGAGCTATTGTTGGTTACTGACCAAGAATAGCTTTGCAGCAATACATTGAAAAATAGTAAGTCTGAACATACATCATTCATTCACGATTCACCATTGACCATTCACCCAAAATCAATCAGTATGACCAAGGCCAGCATTGCAACAACAAAATACCGGGTACAACTGGATAATGGAAGGCATTTATTTGGTGCGGATGAACCCGAGGAGAAAGGCGGACAGGATACAGCTCCGGCACCCGATGAATTGTTGGAAGCATCGCTGGCCAGTTGTACTGCTATTACACTGCGTATGTATGCAGACAGAAAACAGTGGAACCTGGAACAGGTGGAAGTAGAAGTAAACCTTGAAAGAGTAGAAGGCAAAACAGTCTTCACCAGAAACATCATACTTAAAGGCAACCTGGAAGAGGAGCAAAAAGAAAGACTCTTACAAATTGCCAAACTCTGCCCCGTCTCCAAAACCCTGAGTGGAACTATCGAAATTAAAACATCTATAAACACATAGATCTCCGCGTAAACTCCGTTATCTCCCTTCTCTGCGGTGAACATTCGCATAGGTTCACCGCAGAGAAGGAAGTAAGCAGAGTTTTCGCAGAGAGAGAATTTACGATAAACGGAAGAATCGCATAGAAATGATCTGCCACAAGCATTGGAGCAGCATAGAATAGTAGCTTGCATACTGAACTGAAGAGAAAGATTATTGTTATTAGAGGATGAACTATGGACCATAGACCATGGACCATGATCTACTCCTCCCCAAACTTGCAAAAAATGAACATAGAAATTATAGCTGGAAGTCCCAGAACAAATAGTGTAACCCATCGGCTGGCATTATTCTTACAAAAACACCTGACTGCCACCACACAGCACCAGGTAAATATTATTGATGTACGCGACTGGAAATTACCCTTACTCGAAAAGGTATTTTCATCGGTAGAAGCTACGCCAGAAGCATTTAAACCACTGGCTGAAAGAATGTTTGCGGCAGATGCCTTTATACTGGTAACACCGGAATACAATGGTAGTTATTCACCTGCATTGCAGAATCTGATGGATCATTTCCCCAAACAGGCACATAAGCCTTTTGGATTGGTTACGGCCTCAACGGGGGCCATGGGTGGAATGAGGGCCAGCCAGCAATTATTGCTGTTAGTGCCCGCTCTCTTTGGTATTACATCGCCCTATATGCTGGTAACACCCTTTGTAGATAAGAAATTCAATGAAGAGGGCGAATTGATAGATGGTTCTTTTAGCAAGTCTATAGACCTGTTTACCAATGAGTTCCTTTGGCTGGCCGAAACCCTGAGACCGGAATTGAGTACGGCTTACAATTAACTTTATAAAACGTGGCGGAGTTGTTAACTTCGCCACTTCTTTTTAAAATATATCATGAGCGACGAGATCAAACACGAATGTGGGCTCGCCTATATTCGACTCCGTAAACCTTTCTCTTATTATCAGCAAAAGCATGGAACGGTAACCTACGGCCTCAACAAGCTGTACCTG
>DPWF01000417.1 GCA_003526435.1 Chitinophagaceae bacterium
TTGCTGTTGGTAATACACTGATTTTATAAGATCCATCAGCTTGGTAATCGGGATGGATATGTTCAAAATAACTCAGATCGTTACTTACTACAATCAAGTGAATTTTCTTTTCGTGTTGTACATCCAATGGCACTGCCTCAGCCTCTTTACCTACAATTGTTGGCGTAAATAGTAAAGTACCTTCTTTGCCTGCTTCTAATTGTGCAGGGGTAGAAGCATATTCCATCTTATAAGTAAATCCGTTATCTGTTCCATCAAAATGTTCCAACTTCATACCACATACAGGACACTTACCTTCTTTATCGTAAGTTTTCCCCTTTTCACAATTCATTGGGCAACGATACTGATGTGCATGTGTGGCTGAGTCGGTTGCTGAAGTTGTTGTTTCATTAGATGCTGAACCACTGCCATTGCAGCTCACGGCAATAATTCCGGCAGCAATAAAAGCAGCAAATACAAAAAATATTTTTTTCATTTTTCGGGGTTTTAGAATTAATGATGATGTTTAGTCTGGCTCGTTTCGTCTTTCTTTTTTCTATCATAATGGCAACAGCCAGGAAGTTTCTCATAAGCCTTGTCATCACCGGTAAATTTTTCCGTGTCGTAACCTACGGCAGCAATGGCTTTTTGTACCTTTTCATTACTAATGACAGCCGGGTTATACACCAGTATAAAAACTTTTGTTTCGCTGTTCCATTCTGCTTTTTCAACCCCTTCAGTTTTTGCTGCTTTTTCAATCGTTTTTTTGCACATGCCGCAATTGCCCCATACTTTAAATGTGTCAGTCTTGGAGCCCTGTGCTTTTGTTGCTGTAAAGGCAAGTGATGCAATCAGCAACAGCATCATTGATTTTAATTGTTTCATTTTGTCTTTTTTATGATTTGATTTTTATTTTGCTTTCCTAAATGAAGAATGTGTTTGAACAATCTTCCAGCCGGCTTTTGTTTTTCTTAAAACTGAAGTAGCTACTCCCTGGCTCTTTATTTCCTTAGCATCTTTAGCAAGAACGATGGTATAGATATAAGTTTCCGTTGAAAAAGCATATTCTCCTGCTATTGTTACATCTACTTTATAATTACTGAAAGTGAAAGATTTGAACGCTTTCAGTTCGGGCCCCAGGTGGTGTTCCAGGTAATGACCAATTGTGCCTTCATCGCTCGCCTGTTCATACACTTTAGAGTCTTTTACAAAAAAATTCACAACTCCTGAAGTATCTAATTTTTCAATTGCTTTTTTATAATTGTTCAATACTGCTTTTACAGCTTCATTATCGCCGCTTTGTGCAAAGGTTACGGTAAAAGTTGCCAGTAGCAGGGACATCATTAATAACTTTTTCATGTTTGTTTGTTTATTTTGGTTATTGATTTAAATACATCATTTTCATTTGATACACATTGGCGGTAACAACTCTTTCGCCGTCTTCAGTACCCTTGGTGACAACGGTAAACTTATCATTGCTTTGCCCTTTCACTATGAAGCTGATACTATACTGTTCAGCTTTATCTTTTATAAAAATGGCCGGCTTACCATTCACATCAGTAATTGCTTCATTGGGTATTACCACCTGCCGTATAACATTATTTCCCGTCATCCGCACATTTATATTCTCACCAATTTTAAACTGACCTTTTGGATTGATGATTTCAAATACAACTTTCTGAGATTGGTTACCTGTATTTACTGATTGGGCAGCATTAATCATCTTTAATTTATAAACCAGTGTATCCGTATTTGAAATGGTGGTAAACCCTGTTGCTAGTTTCAATTTTTGAGCGTCACCTGCAAAGACCTGGGCTTCTACAAATACCTGATCAAGATTGGTTATTTCAAACAAGGTTTCTCCACTGTTTACCACAGCACCAATGGCATAATTAAATGTGCCAACAACACCACTAACAGGAGAAGAAAGGCTTATAGTTTTTGTATTACCTGTATTCTTCCCGGTATTGGCATCAAAGAGTTCCTTATTTTTCTTAGCACTTTCATAACGGGCTTTCGCTTCGGTAATATCTTTTTTTGCGGCAATATCTGCTATCCCCAATAACCTATCATATTGTGCTTTAGCAGCTTCATACTCAGCATTTACACTGTTACTTTGAGAGCTGATACTAATTTGCGTCCCGGCATCAACCTGTTGCTCTATTACAGCTACCACTTGCCCTTTGCCAACCCGTTGACCGGGAGCTACTCTTAATGAAACGATTTTACCAGTCTGCGGCGTTTGTATAACTGCCCGGCCTTGCGGAGCTGCATTCACGGTTCCTAGTAAAACGGATGATTCATTAAAATCACCTGTGCCAATTTTCTTCGTTTGAATATTAAAAAGAAACTGCGTTTCCTTTTCAACAATAAAGGTTGTGGAAGAGCCACCGCCAGTTTTACCTGCCGCATCACCATGGTCTTCACCACCATGTGCGGATACCGGATTGTAAGTAGCGGTTGGCAAAAGACAAAAAAGAATAATTGCTCCCGTAATTATTTTCCTGCTGCGACCTCTGGTAACAAAGAACATAACGAGCAAGCCGGTCAGCAAACCAATCAATCCAAAAAACCAATTGCTGCTGTACCAATGAGAATGCGGGGTGCTTTCTGTTGCAACTGCTGCAGTCAATTCTTTCCCAATTTCAATATTGTTTAGCTGAATTAAATCAATGCCTGCATAGCTATTGATATTGAGTACAAGATTGTATGCCTTCTTTGCCGGGAACGTGGTTTTCAATTCAAATACGCCCTTATCAATCCTTGTAACAGTAATCTTTATATTGGGATTGTCAGCTACTGTTACTTCTATTATAGCACTGTCGATAGGGCTATTGGTATTATATTCACTTAAATACAAACGAAGCGATGCTTCCTTGCCTGGTGCTATCGGGCTGTACTTTAACAATACTTCATAGACTTCAGAAGCAGCCTCAGAGGAGAAATAACTTGCAGGCGATATGGCTGTTTTTTTAGCATCACCATGGTCTTCGCCGCCATGTGCAAATGTAAGTACCGGCAAAAGCCCCAATAAAAATTGAATGATTATTCGTTTCATAACTGACCCATTAAATATTTGTGATTGATAACACTGAGATTATAGTTTCGTACCGCTTCCAGGTATTTCTGGTAAACAGTGTATGCATCGTTGCTGTTTCTTAGTAAACTGATATAATCAATTTCACCACTTACAAAAAAGCGTTGTGAAGTAGTAATCACTTCCTGTGCTTTTCTTAACCCAGTTTGTTGATAATATTGAACAGACTGCCAGTTGGTTCGTATTTCGCTGTTTGTATTAATCGTTTGCGCAGATAAATCTTGCTGCAATCCCTGCTGTTTGCTTTGAATAACCTGTTGCTCCGTTTTGGCAGCATTGATATTACTTTTATATTGTCCGAACCATAACGGAATAGTTACACCTACCCTGAAACGATTCAACCATTTCGTATCCCTTTCGCCCTGGTTGAAATAACCAAAAGCCAACCCAGGTAAGGCTTTACTTTTTTGTAATGCAATGTTTTGTTTGGCGACATTCTCCTGCTGCTGTAATATCTGTAGGGCAGGATTTGCAAATAACGCTGTGGAATCAAGCACAAGAGATAATTGTACCTGAGAAAGTGAAATAGCAAGTGGCTCGACTGTGATAGGATCTTTAATGCCTGTGAACCATTGCAACTGCGCCTTTAAAGAGGAGGCTCTTACAAGCGACTGTTGATATTGATTATGAATTTCACCATACTGTGTTTCAGCAAATGTTTGTTGCAGATAGTCTATTTGTCCTGCATTAAACTGGCGAATAGCTGATAGCTTTATCTTTTCATAGAGTGTATCCTGTATGTATAATTGTGAGGCTAGCGAATCAGCGTATTGTATTTCTAAGTATAAGACTTTAACTCGATACTTTAACTCTGCTTCTGTTAGTTGCTTTTCTTTTTGTGCCACACCAATTTGCTGTTTTTGCAAACGGTACTGATTACTGTATACGGTTGGAAACTCAAATGACTGTGTAATGCTACCCGTATAAAAGTTACCTGTAGGGCGTTCCCAAAAGAACTCGGGATTAGGAAGATTGATGGCTGATTTCAGTAACTGCTGCTGCTGTTTTACTTGCAGTGATGCAGCTTGGATATTCTTGTTATTAGCCAATGCCTTGGACACAGCTTCCTCTTCTGTGAGCACTTGCTGTGCCGATGCCGAAAAACTGATGACGCCTGCAAGAAAAACGATGATACTATATCTGAACATAAAAATTGATTACGGTAAAACAAATAGCCTCATATTGCGAAACGCAAATGAAGTTGGATGAAGCAAAAAGCTTCACCTGTTTTACCATAATCAAATCTGGA
>DPWF01000069.1 GCA_003526435.1 Chitinophagaceae bacterium
GAAATAATAAATATAGAATATCCAACCCCCAATTTCGAAGTTGGATATTCAACATTTCTCTGTTCCTCTGTTCAAAAAAAGGACCCGCTTCCTTGTGAAGCGGGTCCAGGGCTGTATTCAGCTGGGGGGTAAAGTGCTTGTTCGTTCGTAATCCCCCCGGACTATGTACTTATCGCACTTTGATCAACTGAATGGTTTTTCTACGGTTACCCTGTACCAGTTCGGCAAAGTAGTTACCCGCATGGAAATTATGTCCAACCTGTATGGTACTGTTCGATCCAAGTTTCGCACGGCTCTCTACCACCCTGCCCGCTGCATCTACTACGCGTAATGTTACCGGCGCATCGTATTTGCTTTCGAGTTTCAGCGTAAAGTAGGTGCTTGACGGGTTCGGCATCACCGTTACTTTCAACTCTTCCTCCGATTTGCTTGCAGCTTGCAGCTTGCCGCTTGCAGCTACTTCCTCCGTTATACTCACTTTGTTGTTGTTCGATGTAAGTGCCGTTACCGGTGCCGATGGAGCTGCACAGTTGTAACTGTTCCAGATAATATGCTTACCCTCACTCTCCACTTCTTCTGCAATGAAGAGACCCGTCATAAACACATCATCTCTGCAATCTCTGTCGCCATGACCTCTGTGGTCGCAGTCGTGGTGTCCATGACCCCTGTGTCGGCAACTGTTAGAACTGTGTGGTCTGTGATCACATCTGTCATCACCATAATTACCACCGGTTACTTTCAGTTTACCATCCGGTAAGATGATATTGGCCGTAATACGTGTATCATCTCCCTTCACATGGAACTTCTCTTCATCTCTTCTGTTATCGGCCATGTAGAAAGTTACCTGGTATGCTTCGGGGTTTACGATTACATCGCTGCCAATCGTTACCTTCTTGCTTACCCTGATACCGGTATTTGGTGCAAATCTTATGTAACTGTAACCACCTGTCTTCGGTCCTTTTTCAATCTGTATTTCTTCTACGTCGATAGTGGTTGATGTAAAGCGTACGCTTGCACCTTCTTCGAGTTTAATTTTACCAAATACAGTTCCGGTTAAGGTTACATTTGAACCTTTCTTCAGGGTTATATCATCATAATTACCATTTACGGTGGTTGTTACATTTGAATTGATGGTTTTATCCTGCAGGTATCTTGTGTTGCTGGTATTGTACTGCATGGTTGGCAGGGTTACACTGGCAACGTCATAGATTTTGCTGTTGATTGTTACACCTTTATCAGTATCAATCCGCGGCGCTTTTACAAAACTGCCTGCACCTGTTACTGAACTATATTTATCGAACTCGGCTTCACCTCTGCTGCTCATTACACCTACACTTCCGGTTTCTACTTTGTTATATTGACCCAGTTTTACTTCTTTCATTCCAAGAATGGTATAACTGCTCACCAGTATTTGCTTCTGGTAATTATAGGTAGCCGGCAGTTCGCTTCTGCAACCATTGGCATCTGTTGTGTACACACTGTACAAGCCATCAGCATCTGTTAAACCAAGACCTAACTGTTGTGTGGTTGCTTTTGTATTGTTGTTGTACAGCCACTGGTAAGTAAATGGTCCGCTTAAGGTACTGTTGGCAGTGAGTGTAAACTGGTTACACAATGCATCTGCTGTTGCAACCGCAATGCTGGCCACCGGTAATGGGTTGATGGTTACCGTAAAGCTGCATGTACTTATATTACCATGTACATCGGTTACCGTGAATGTTACGGTTGATGTACCGATGGCAAAATTGCCACTTGCATTGGTGCCTGTACCTGTTCGGTTGCTGGCGCCTGTAATGCTGTAGGTAGTGCTGGCAATACCACAGTTATCAGACTGGTTCAGCACAGGAATTGTGTATTGTGTATTTCCACCTGTGTTGGCACAGAATACCTGGTTAGCGGCACATACAATCACTGGTTTTTCGTTATCGGTTACCACTATTGTTTGTGTAGCTGTTTTGATATTACCATTTACATCGCGTACTGTCCAGGTAATAGTAGTTGTTCCAACAGGATACTCTTCTGTGAGCAGTTTATCATCGCTGCGAACACCCATTACAGTTGCTACACCACAATTATCTGCTGTTGCCGGCAGGCTGATGGCAACAGTGGCAGCACATTTACCTGCGTCGTTGTTTACGCTGATATTGTTTACGCTGATGGTTGGGTTCTCGTTATCAATCACCACCACTTCCTGTGTAGCCGTGTCTGTTACGTTACCATGAATATCTGTAACCGTCCATCTTACAATGGTTGTACCCACAGGGAAGAGAGCAGGTGCATTGTTGGTTACTGTTGCCACACCGCAGTTGTCGCTTGTGACAGGCGTACCCAGGTTTACACTGGCCATACAGGAGCCTGGTATATTTACCACACTTACCAAGGCAGGTGCAGTAATGCCTGGTTTTTCATTATCTGTTACTATGATCGTTTGAACAACTGTTTTGATATTACCATGAATGTCTTTTACAGTCCAGGTAATAGTAGTTGTTCCAACAGGATACTCTTCTGTTAACAGTTTATTATCGCTGCGAACACCCATTACAGTGGCCACACCGCAATTATCTGCTGTTTCAGGCAGATTAATCTGAACAGCAGCAGCACATTTACCTGCGTCGTTGTTTACGCTGATATTGTTTACGCTGATGGTTGGGTTCTCGTTATCTATCACTACTACTTCCTGAGTAGCTGTATCTGTTACATTACCATGTATATCTGTAACCGTCCATCTTACAATTGTGGTTCCTACAGGGAACAGCGCAGGTGCGTTATTGGTTACACTGGCTACGCCACAATTATCTGAAGTGACAGGTGTACCCAGCTCAACAGTTGCCATACAGGAGCCTGGTGTATTCACCACGCTCACCAGCGCCGGAGCAGTTATAGATGGTGCAATATTATCAACCACGGTTACCACCGCTGTTGCTGTTGATACATTACCGTTTACATCGGTTACTGTTAAGGTAACAGTGTTCGCTCCAACATTACTGCAATCGAAACTTGTTTTGCTTAAACTGATTGATGCAATACCACAGTTATCGCTGGAGCCATTGTTGATCTGCGCAGCGGTGATACTTGCTGCACCATTGGCATTCAGTTGAACTGTGATGTTTTGTGATGTGGCGATGGGCAGGATGTTGTCTACCACTGTTACTGTTGCGGTAGTAGTTGATACATTGCCGTTTACATCCGTTACTGTAAGTGTAACAGTGTTCGCGCCTACATTACTGCAATCGAAATTTGTTTTGCTTACACCGATTGATGCAATACCACAATTATCGCTTGAGCCATTGTTGATCTGCGCAGCAGTGATGCTTGCTACACCATTGGCATCCAGTTGAACTGTGATATTTTGTGATATGGCAATGGGCAGGATGTTGTCTGTTACAATTACATCAAACTCATTTACAACTGTACTGCATGGGTTAACTGCTGTTACTACCACATGCGTTGTGCCTTTATTAAAGGTTTGTCCGCTACCTGTTCCTGTTCCGTTGCCGGTAGTGGCACCACTGAATACATAGGTTACATTCGGTGCTGGTATACCCGTTATTGCTAATGGATAACTTACTATCGCATTACATGTTGTTGCTGTTGTATTGGCCTGTACCTGTGGATTCAGGTTTACAAACACAGGATTGGTACAGGTAATTTCTGCACTGATAGCAAACTGGTACACTGCTTCGTTACAATCGCCATTATTAATTGTTACAGTTGCATTTTTTATACCTGGTGCATTGCTGTTGAATACCACATTGAAATTCACAGAAGCATTTGGTGCAACTGTTGCAGGCAATGTAATGCCGCTGATGCTGAATGCAGGTGCATCCACACCAGACAGACTGATGGTACTGATATTCAATGCAGATGTTCCTGTATTCTGTATTACAAAATTTTTGCTGACCGGCGCATTCGGGAATGTTCCGCCGAAGTTGGTATTATTGGCCGCAGCAGTTGTGGTTGATCCTGCCGGTATATTATTTGAATTACCTGTTACATTAATCTCAGGTGCATTTACAATCACCGAGAATGAGCAGGTTGTTGTATTACCTGAAGCATCAGTTGCTGTTACCTGTACCGGTGTAGTACCGATCGGGAAGGTTGAGCCACTTGGTATAGAATAGGTAACAACAGTACCTGAGCAATTGTCAATCGCCTGTACATCATAGGTGGCAACAGCGTTACACTGACCATCTGCTGCTGTAACAACTACATTGTTTACTGCAGGAGCGGTACTGAAGAGCTTGATACTTCTTGTTTCGATCCAGGTACCACTGCCATAACGACCATCGTTGCGTACATAGAACCTTACATAACGGGCAGATGTATTATTGAATGTAATTTCGGTAGGTTGTGTAACATTACTACCACTAAACACTCCCGGACCTACCAGTGTTTCAGGGAACATTTCTACCCATCCTGCATCCATTATCGCTGGAGCTGTAGCTGATGTAGACGGATGATAGAATCCTCGTACATGAGTAGTCTTTCCATCAGAGAACATCTGATACACCTGTGCCAGATTAAATGTTTGTGTAGCACCCAGATCAACTACAAATACACCCGTACTATTTACACCTCCTGTATTGAAGGTAATACCAGAGTTTTGATTTGACTTGCTACTGGTGGTCATACTGTTGGTAGTCGGCGTTTCATCGCAAAGCGTACCAAAAGGTCTCCATGACTCATTACAGCCCGATCCCAGAGAAGAACCTGCATATTGAGAAGCACCATTCAATCCTGTCCATGCAACAATAGCTGCAGTTCCACCCACACTTGTTCCTCTCATAAAGTTTACCGGAGTAGAAGATGTTTGATTACTGCATGCCAGTACCGGTGGTGTTACATCCTGAACCGTTACTACAAATGTGCAGCTTGCGGTATTACCACAGGCATCTGTAACGGTTGCAGTAACCGTTGTATTACCCACAGGGAAGAATGAACCTGAAGGATGAGAATAAGTTACAGTTGGATTTGCAGGACCCGATGTTACCGTTGCATTCGCATAAGTAACATTGGCACCACACTGGTTGGCCGGACTGGCTACCGTAATATTCGCAGGACAACTGATCGTTGGCATTGCGTAATTACTTATCGTTACCGGAGCCGATGTTGCTGAACAACCATTTTCATTGGTTACAGTTACACTGTAATTACCCACCTGGTTTACAGTGATAGATGAACCGGTAGCACCTGTGCTCCACAAATAAGTGTTACTACCAGCACCACCAGCTAAAGCCGGACCGTTACTGATACGGGTTGGATTATTGACCATCGTACCATTGTGCACACCTGTTACATCCTGTATAGCATTACCGGAATTTTCACTGAATGAGTAAGCAGCCACCAGTCCTGATTGGGGTGCACTGATAACCTGATTATAGTTGGCACTGATCTGTGCTGCTGTTCTCGCCACATTCCATACACGCACTTCATCTAGTCTGCCATTAAAGAATCTTCCGTTTGCTCCGCCGTTTACACCATTACCCGGATTATCATAACCACCGATATACATATTGGCAGCATTGGGTGTAATGGTATATGGCCAGCTTGTTTGCGCCGTTAACGCACCATTTACATATAGTTTAATCTGATTGGTAGAAAGGCTTGCATCAAATACCACTGCAATATGGTACCAGGTATTCAATGTTGGCTGGAATCCACTGTTCCACTGAATCGGATTGGTCCATGTACCCAGTCTGGAATGTACCACATGAACGGTTGGAGCACCTGTTTCACCAATGTTCACCATCCATCCTCTGTTATTGTTGTCATCTTCAAATTTTGCAAGGATGGTTCCGTACTGATAAGTGCGGAGATTGATCCATGACTCTACCGTGTACTGACTGGTGAAATTGAAAGCTGCATTATTGGGGATAACGATATTATCATTTGATCCGTCGAAATCAATGGCATTACCAGCATTGGCACCGCCGGCAGAAAGTGTTACCGGACTTCCCACACAAACTGTTGTTGAACCTGCACTGCTGATTACCGGTATAGCAGGTAATGCATTTACGGTTACGGTTACAGGTGTAGATGTATTGGTACATCCTGCAGCACTGGTTACCACCACACTATAATTACCGGATTGATTCACGGTAATAGATGGTGTTTGCGCGCCATTGTTCCACAAATAAGATGCGCCTGATGATGCAGTTAAGGTTACAGCACCACCTGTACAGAATGTGGTTGATCCACTGGCTGTAATAGTTGCTGCAGGTGTTGGATTTACGGTGACATCAAACTGTCTTGATGTTCCGCAACCCATGGTTTCACCTGAATAATAGGATACTGCATAAAAAGTGGCAGTGATAGGTGTAGTACCTGTATTGGTGGCTGTAAACGATGGTACTGTTGCACCATCGCCATTAGGCAGACCTACATTTACATATGGAACATTATTAGGCTGAGTCCATTTGAACACAGAACCAGCTACCGCACTGCTGAGATTAAACGGTGCGGTTACTGTTCCGTTACATACAGTAAGGTTTGCAATAGGATCAATCACAGGTATTGGATTCACACGGATGGTAAAGCTCACCGGTGTTCCGGTACAGGTATTACCATCTGATGTATAAGAAGGCGTTACTGTAATTGTTGCATATACAGGCACTGTACCTGTATTCTGGCCAAGGAACGAAGCAATATCTCCTGTACCACTGGCCGCCAATCCGATAGAAGGATTGCTGTTGGTCCAGTTATATACAGTTCCACTGATGCTGCCAGTAAACGCAATAGCCGTTACAGGAATGGCATTGTGACAAACTTCCTGATTGGTAATTGCATTTACCGTTGGTGTGGGCTGAACAGTTACCGTTGGTGTTGATGACATTTGTACACTACAAACAGCACCACATACAACATTACCGGAAGTCCATGAAGCAGTACCGGTTATGGTTCCATTATTAGCCGATTTTGAATCGGTCACAATCGAGCCATTGCCATCATCCATTTTATACAATGCCAGCAAACCTGTTTCAGATCCAGATAAGCAACTATTCATACTTGCAGCAATTTCTGAAGCTGTACGAACAGTATTCCAAACACGGACATCATCCAGTTTACCATTGAAATAGTTACATCCACAACCCGTACCCTGTCTGCCAATGATAAGGTTTGCTGTATTATCATTGATCTGAGCGATAGGAGATGTTTTGTTTCCTACATTCACTCCATTCAGGTAAAGCTTTACTGAAAGATTGGATCCATTATCCTGAACTGTAATGGCAACATGACTCCAGGTGTTAGCAGGTACTGTTACATCTGACCAGGTATCATAAGCATTTCCACCACCCTGATCCCAGAAATAAAGTCTGTTTAATTCATCAATAGCCATTCCATAACCATAAGCACCCTTCATTAAAATATTTCTCCACTGACCCGATACTGCTGGGTTTACCCATGCTTCCATGGTTAACTGTCCGCCTGCACTTACATTCAGGTTATTATTGTGTGGTATGCTTACATAGGTGGTACCGTTAAAGTTTAAAGCCCCTGTAGGTTTTGTTTCTGCCAGTACATTATAAGTAGTAGTAGCAGTAATGTTTCCTGTATTGAAATTAATAGCAGCACCGGTTCCTGCGAGGGGGCCCGCCACTATTGCATTATCTGCATTGTTACGCAGTGTGTAATAAATACCCACTTGTGAAGAGGCAAGTGTTACAGTTGATGATCCTGTTACACAAAGATTAACAGGTGTAGCCGAAACAGTTTGATTATTAATAGTTGTAACAATAACATTTGTTGGAACAGAAGTACTACTACATCCGCTGGCATTTGTAACTGTTACCGTATAGGCACCGCCGGTGCTTACTGTAATAGATTGAGTAGTTGCTCCATTACTCCACAAATAACTACTACCTGCAGATGCAGTTAATGTTACTGATCCACCGGCACAAATGGTTGTAGAACCACTTGCATTTATTACCGGAGCCGGAATAACAATGGGGCTGCAGGTGCCTGAAACCTGACCAGCTACCCAGTTAGAGCTGGTGCCGGTTAAGGCAAAGTTTGTAAGTGTACCTGTATTATTATTTCCACTGGCATCCGTGAGGGTATTCACGGCACTGTTATTATTATTGATATTACCCTGATTAAATTTGTAGTAAGCGGCCAACCCTGTTTGTGTACCACTCAACTCACAACTTTTATTGCTGTTGATTTCACAGGCAGATAATGCCCTGTTCCATACACGTAACTCATCCATATTACCATTAAAGATGTTACATGCACAGGACGATGGCGACTGGCGGCCAATATTCACCGGACCATTGTCCTGAGCAAAGTTTACTGCTGCTGTTCCTGAAGGCACTCCATTGATATAGAAAGTCATGGTACCATTCTTCAGTGTAACTGCCACATGGGTCCAGGTGCCTTCGGGTACTGTTCCTGTTGAGTGCACCCATCCGGTATTCCTATTGTAAAAATTAAGTTTGTTTGGTGAAAAACCAGGGTTATTACAGTTTACCTGTAATAAATAATCATAATCACCTTTATCGATGATGGTGCTGTTTACGCCTGTATAATTTACCCATGATTCAATGGTAAATTCTGCACCCAGGTTCAGGGATGCACTATGGGGAACAGTAATATAGTTGTTGTTTGTTTTTACAAAATTGAGTGCGCCTGCAGGTGTAGAAAGTGTTGTAACGGTAACATAACCGGCAGCAGCATTGGTTGCATAAGTGAGCTGGTTGGTTCCATTATTGATAGAACCACCACCTGCACCATAACCTAGATCGGGGAGAGAAGTATACACCGATGGTTGTGCCACCGAATAAGAACCACCCTGTCCTCCGGAGTAACCACCACCACCGCCGCCTCTAACCAAAACATTGGATACACCGCCGCCGCCGCCGCCAAATCCTCCATCACCACCAAAATAGGATCCTGTTCTTCCCGATCCTCCTCTTGCACCATTTACAAATGCGGCACCACCTGTTGCAAATGTTGTTCCTGTTGAATTTTCTCCATTGGTCAGATAACCACCACCACCGGCAGCCGGATCATTGGTTACACCATTTTTTCCACCATTTCCATTGGTACCACCACCACCCAGATAGGTGCTATTACCCGTAGTACCTGTATTGGCAGGGTTTCCGGCTACATTAAGGTAAGGTGAACCATAATCTCCATTACCACCACCTCCACCACCGGCAATGAGTAAAATAGTATTGGTTGTTTTATTCACTACAAAAGAACCGCCGCCGCCACCACCACTATTAATACTACCCTGCGCACCAAAACCACCGGTACCCCGCTGTCCTGCTACAATTTGTATAACATGACCTTGCGTTAACATAAATTCTCCGGAAAGCACTGCACCATTACCACCTCCCGCACCGCCGCCTTTGGCACCTGCTACTTTTATGGAGTACAGACCAGTAGCAGGAACCGTCCATTCCTGTATACCATTGTTACTCACCACGCCTGTAATGCTTGGGGATGCATACGTAAAGTTTACCTGCGTTTGTGAAGGACCATTTAAGCCGGTAGCCCCACAGGTGGTAAATGAATAGGTTTGCGCCTGTAACTGAACAATAGCAGTAACTGCTATCATTACCAGCATGATGAATTTTTTAAAGGCCGCAGAAAAAGATATAGTAATGTTTTTCATGATTGCAGGTTAATTAGTTCTGGGTAATGGTGAGTTGCTGAAAGAAATAAGCTTCCATATTTACAACAGGTGAAACCACCGGTTTTACAACCAGTTCAGCATTAGCGGGATTTATACAGGTTGTTCCTGATACTTCACCATTCTCAAGCGTAAGGTTTGAATTTTCTTCCTTGATACTCCTTGGTGCTGGCTCTCCTGTAAACTGAATTTCACCCTTCCAGCTCACCTGTACGGCACCTGAATTGCTATTCACAAAACGCAGGTATATCACCTGGTCCTCACCACAGGCAGTTATACGGTAATAGGCCTTCACTCCGCTTTTTTCAGTAGCGAGTGTCCACTCTTCAGCAGGAACAGTCAATATGTTTTTTAGAAGTAAAGTAGTAGGGGTAAGCTTTGGGCTCCATGACAATAGCATAAGGCACAATAGCGCGCCTGCCAGACGTGTACAGTTAGTTTGCATCTCAGTTAGTTTTTGGCGGATTTCTTATATGTATATAAGCATACACATATAAAGGACATTGGAGACATTGAATCAGCAGGTTATCATCCTCCGAAGAGGATACTTACCTGAATTGAAATAGAAAATTAATTCGAGGTTTCGGGCTATGCCACAAAATGGTACCAAATGCAACAAAATGAGTATGAAACCGAAAACGACCCGTTAAGCCTTCCATCTGCTTTGCGGAATCCTGAAAACGAAGATGGTTCCGTTGTTCACTTCACAACTAACGGTTCCTTTGAGCTGACGGGTTAGTTCACGGATAATCCTGAAGCCGAGTGAACCGGAAATATGATCTTCAAAAGGTACAGACAAGCCTATACCATTATCGGCCACAATGATGGTAAGCAATTTTTCTGCGTCGGAAGTACAGGATATGGTGATGGTTCCCTGTTCGCGCCCCTCAAATGCATACTTCAAAGCATTGGTAAGCACCTCATTCAATATTAAACCCAATGGTACCGATCGTTCAATATCAAATTCCAGTTGTTCCGTAGCGGCTGTACAGATGAGTTCGATATTCCCCTTATTGTATAACTGACGGAGGTCGTTGTACAATTCCTGTATATAAGAAGTAAATGAAATAGTGCTCAGGTCCTCAAAAGCATAGAGGTTCTGGTGTATCAGTGAAATGGCTTTTACTCTTTTCTGGCTGGCCATCAGTGCATCTATGGCTTTTGTATCTGTTATACTCGCAGCCTGCAAATTCAACAGGCTCGATACCACCTGCAGGTTGTTTTTTACACGGTGATGTATTTCCCGCAATAAAATATCTTTTTCAGCAGACTGTTTTTCAATCAACTGCTTCTGTAATTCAAGCGCCTGGTTTTTCTGTTTGATTTTCCGGTTGGCCAATACAATAATCAAAGCAGCTAATAATAATATACAGGCCACCGCAGCAACCAGCAAACTATTGTTACGCAGTCTTGTATTGGATATTTTCAGTTGTTCGTTTTCCTTGCCCTGCAAAGTCAGCTTTAGTCTGCTTTCTGCATTGGCAATGGTTCTCTCCTTGTTTTCGTTGAAAATACTGTCGTTCCAACGTTTATAGTCTTTGTAATAAAAAAGTGCACTATCAAGCCTGCCTTTTTGCTCTGCTGTTTCTGCTAAAACCTTATAGGCATTACGCAGAAACAGCTTCGATCGGTACTGTTTTGCAAGGTATAAAAGCTGCTGCCCTTTCTCCATGGCTTTATTGCGCTGCCCGCTCTCCACATAAAGATTCGACAATGCCGATAACACAATTAATATATTGTCGCTTGTTTTTAAACTGTCAAGTATCTGGTAAGCTTCGAGCAGGTATTGTTCTGCCTCTTTATAGTTTTTTAGTTTGGTGAGAATTTCCCCTATATCCGTCATACAGGTAGCGTATACATATCCTTTTATTTTTACTTTATCCAGGTATCCGATAGATGCCCGGATTTCCATTCGTGCAGAATCGGGGCTGCCAGCCATCATGTACTCTTTGGCCATATTGGAATGAATCATTCCTGCATATTGCCAGTTTTTTCTGGGTAACACTTCCTGTAGCGAACGTTCATAAAAAGGCCGTGTAAAACTGATGGGTCTGCCTGCATCAGAATATGCTTCAGCAACATTATTGGTAACAGAGGCAATCATTTCCGATTCCTTTCCATCTTCTGCTACTTTCAGCGCTTCGAGATAATATTGGATGGCTTTATCAAAATCACCTTTATCCTGATACATTCCGGCAGTAAGATTTAAGAACGATGCCTGGTAATAGCTGCTCTTTGCTTTTTTTGCCTGCTCCATTCCTTTGGCATACATTTCCAGACAGCCGTTCAGATCCTGGTTCACTACTTTTACAAACCCTTTAATACGATATGCTTCTGCCAGTCTTACATAATCTTTTGCAGGAGTAGATAATAACAGCATACTATCTGCAAGTTCCACTGCTTTTTGCTGATTCGAGAACCGCATTTCCCAGGCCAGTATTCCATACAGCCTGCTTCTTGTGCTGTCTGCTGCCGCACTGTTAATCTGTTCCCTGATAATTTTTGTATCTACATAATTGTATTGGGCCCTTGCTGTCTGCAAAAACAAAAAACTGCAAACAAGCATTTGCAGGATTTTTTTTACCGGTTTTAATATAAAGGCAGCAGACAACATGGTACATCGTAAATATGCGGCAAATCGTTTCAGCAGACAAAAAATAGGTACCAAAGCACGTCAATCGGGTACCACGGTAAACAGGAAGGCTATAATATCCGTTTCATACAGGCAAAAAAATCATCCTTGTACATCCTGCTCAGTGGAATCTCTTTACCGTTGATGGTAATATCGGTATGCGAAAAAGCATCCACTTTATTCAGGTTGATCATATATGATTTATGCACCTGTATAAATCTGGCCGCCGATACATGCTGCTGAAAATCCCTGAAATTGGAGCGGATGATATGTTTTCCTTTTTGTGAAATGATATAGAGATAATTATGCTCCGATTCTATCCACTGAATGTCATCTATATCAACACGCACAAAGTTTTTATCGTTTTTAATAAAGAGTGCGTCCTTACACAGCATTGCATCATCATCGTGTCCGTTTACTGTTTGCCCTGAAAAATTACTAAGTGCCACTTCTATGGCGGTGTACAGGTCATTGGCATCAAAGGGTTTTAACAGGTAACCATTGGGTTTGGTAACCAGGGCCTGATCAATGGTTTTTTTATCGGAATGAGAGGTTACATAAATAAAAGGAACCTTATACTGTTGTTGTAATAAATGCGAGAGATCGATGCCTGTTTTGGTATCGTTCAGGGTAATATCCAGTAAAACAAGATCGGGTTTTGTTTTATCGAGTACCTCAATGGCTGCGGTATAACTGTTTACATTGGGTATTAACTCATAACCAAGATCGGTGAGCATACGTTCCATATCCATCGCCACGAGCGATTCATCCTCAACAATGAGTATGCGGCAGGGTTGCATCAGCAGGTTAGTTTGGTAAAAGCCAATACAATTTAGGAATTTAGCTCACAATTCAATGATTATGTGTTAGATATAATCGATTTTTAAGGTATACTTTAAACGAGAGCCACAGATTTACAGATGAATTAATCTGTGAATCTGTGGCTCTCTTAAATAATACCAATTTATTTAATCGGCGGCTTTAAAAATAGTTTTTGCACCCTCTTTCTGTTGCTCTGTTATACCAATAAAGCCATATTTTCTTTCCAGATCGTTGTACATGGCCACCGTTTTGCGGATACGGTTAAAATCTGTTTCCGGAATTTTAGCGATCTCAATGGCTTCTTTCTGTTTCCAAACCTCTGCTTCAATCAACATATCGGCCTGCTTACCATTTACTTCCAGTTTATCCATCAATGTTTTACGGAACTTATTCCTGAACAATAGTTGTAACTGTGGTTTGGCAATGGTATCGTATGTTTTATTAAAGGTTAATGTAATGAGGGCGCAGGGTTCACTCAGACTTTGCTTTCTTCTGTCGGTAAGTGTTTTTAACTGATCGCCCGACAAACCCAATGCCTTGTATTTTTTAATCACGGCTTCTTCTACTTCACCATCGGTGGCAAAGGTATCGCTCGCATTGGCCTGTATTTTTATTTTGGTGAGTCTTGCCCAGTTATTGATCTGTCCGATTTTATCAACATTGGCCTCCGATATTTTCAGTTGTTTGATGAGGAATGGTTTTTCACAGTAACCAAATAACTCTACCTGTTGTTCAGGACTCCATTCTGTTACAGTGTTTTGTGCAAACAGGATATTTGTACAGCATACAAATACTAATACCAAACATATTCTTGAAAAAAACAGCTTACGCATATACCTCCGTTTTAGATGGTAAAGTTATTTAATCGTGTCGCTAAAAATCAACACCTAATGTTAAAGATTGTTTGTGCAGAAAAGAGATGGTTCTGTTATTATGCTGTGCCGGTTTCCATTTGCGTGATTTTTTAAACAGTTGTAGGATATCTGCGTCAAATTTTGCATTCACCGAATTATCAAGCATAATATCAGAAGTCTCCCCGTTGATATTAACCTTAAAACTGGCAATATAAGTAACAGGTTTCGACAGGTTTCCATGCTGTTGTACAATTCCAGATAGTGCATTGGATATATAATTAACCCATCCGTCGATACCCTTTCCATATTCTGGCTTGCTGTTTTCAATTTTACAGCCAGGCTGTTGCACTCCATTGGTATCATAACAAATAGCATTACTATAGTTTACCGTTGAATCGTAATAAGCAGACTCATATACATCGAATTTAATCTGCGGCTCTCTATTCTGGAAAGAACTATCTGGTTGAGCATACTGCAAAACAGAAGCTCGTTTTCCGTTGGGATGATAATAAAACCAGTTACCTGTTTTTCTCAGACCTGGTGCCAGTTTTCCTTTAAAAGAAATCGTTCCGTCCTCAAAAAAGCCTATCACAAGTCCGGATCCATTACCAGCCGTATCCATCTGCATTTCTGTTTTTGGTTGTCCATTCGGATACCAACTACTACAGATACCATATGGTATATTGTTTTTAAAGTAAAAAGAATCGATCAGGAAACCATTCGGATAAAGTGATAAACGCAGGCCTGTTTTTTTGTTGTCGTTAAATTGTTCTGTTTCGCTGATACTGCCATTACCGAAAAAATATTCAAACCGGCCATGTTTAATCTGGCAGTGATCATCTTTATAAAAACCATGCTTTAACAGTTGCATTGTTCTTACACTGTAATCAGCTCTATACCATACACTATCTTTTTTTTCCAGATCGGAAAAATAAATGGCTTCAATATCGCTGCAGGGCTCCCAGCTATGATTGAAATAAATGCGGCTTTTTTGTGCAACTACAAGTGTTATTTGCAGCAACAGAATAAAGCTTATAAGTGTTTTTTTCTGCATCTTTTTTTCTTACCCTCCGAAAATACAGTTTTCGCAGACAGATTAAATCTGAAAAATGGCCGTTTATAAAAAGTCGGCTCGTTGACTATAAAGTTTTTTTACCTTGACAACCGAATCTTACATATGAAAAAGTCTATTATTTTTTATGGTGTATTTCTACTAATAGCTGTTATTGGTATTTTTTACGGTAACAGTATTTCAAACCAGTTTGAAAATCTCCGTATCTGGCATTTTGAGAACATTGCTTTTTTGCTAATCGGACTACCATTTATTTTTCTACAGGAAAGGGCCGGATTACCAACTATTTATAATAGTGAGCCGTCTCTTAGCACAAAACTATTTAAACCCTTACTCATCGGTATTCTCTTTGGTGTGGCAGATCTTATTGTAATTGAATTGATACTAAATACTACAGGTCATAGTAGCTTACCACCTTACACCCAACCTTTTCCCTATTCTCTTTTCTTATACAGTTCCGGCGCCTTTGAAATAGAAGTGTTTTACAGGCTCATCCCCATTACATTAGTATTACTGATTTTCAGTAAAATTAAAAATGGAGCTTATCAGCCACAGGCTTTTATAGCAATCGCTATCCTTACCGCCATCAGAGAACCCATTGAACAATTCTCTGCGGGTGCTGCTTGGTTTGTTGCTTATTCATTGATCACTGGCTTTGGTATGAATTTTTTACAAGCCATCTATTTTAGAAAATATGGATGGGCTTCATCGGTATACATCAGACTTGGACATTACCTAATCTGGCATATACTAAATGGTGTCTATATTCAATACTTCGTTTTACAAGCTCATACGTAGATATAAGATTAAATAGCATTCAACAATGACTCACCCCTTACATAACCCTGTATGGGAAGCACTATCTACCCACCAAGTTTTCTTTAACTTGGGAAACGACATGCTCAAATATTACCCAGCAGATATTTGTCCTTTTGTTGGGTTGAACAACTGGCATGATAAAGATTTTGCGTTACTCGAATCAGCATTACCTGCCAACAGAACCTTTTCTGTACCTTTTTATAAAGAGATTCATTTTCCTGATGCATTTGAAGTATTGTTTGCCATTCCGCTTTATCAGATGATCTGCAACCATTTTCATCCGGTGGAAAAATCAACACAACATATTGTGCCACTCACGGAAGAACATATACCACAAATGCTTACACTCACAGAACAAACCAAACCCGGCCCCTTTTACCAGAGAACCATTGAATTCGGGAACTACCATGGCATTTTTGATGGAGACAAACTGGTTTCTATGGCCGGTCAACGAATGCAGACCCACACCCATACCGAAGTAAGTGCCATTTGTACCGATCCTGCATATTCAGGCAGGTCTTATGCCAAAATGCTTACCTCACATATTTGTTCATTGATTATTGATGCGGGTAAAATTCCTTTTCTTCATGTGAGACAGGATAATACTTCAGCTATAGGTTTATACAAAAAGCTGGGTTTTGAAATAAGTACAGAAATTTTCTTCGCTGTTTTCAAAAAGAAATAACCCTTATCCCTGCCCCGGACTTAAGTCCGGGGCAGGGATAAGAAATGCAGAAGCCTTATATTTATTCCTCAATCGTACGCCATGCATTCATCCAGAAGATCGTTTTTAAAGAATAGTGGTCTTGCCTTAGCTGCCACTACATTATTACCACGTGATTTATTTTCACAGAGCAATGCCAAAATGCTTACCGGTGTGCAGTTGTATTCTGTTCGTGCCGCCATGAGCAAAGACCCATTAGGCACCCTAAAAGCATTGGCCGAAATGGGATATAAATATGTAGAACATGCCAATTATGTAAACCGCAAGTTCTATGGTTATACTGCCAAAGAATTTAAAAAGATACTCAATGATCTCGGTATGCAAATGCCCAGTGGACATACCGTTATGGGTAAAGCACATTGGGATGCTACTAAAAAACAGTTCACCGATCTCTGGAAATATACCGTTGAAGATGCCGCAGAAATGGGGCAGGAACTGGTGATCAGTCCATGGTTAGATGCCGACCTCCGTAAAACATACGACGAAATGTTGGCCTATATGGAAGTATTCAACAAAAGTGGTGAATTGTGTAAAGCTGCAGGAATGCGCTTCGGCTACCATAACCATGATTTTGAATTTACGGCCACACTCAATGGACAGAAAGTATATGATATCATTTTAAAAAATACCGATCCCAACCTTGTTGTACAACAGCTCGATATGGGCAACCTTTATCATACCGGCGTAAACGCACTGGAGATCGTGAATAATTATCCCGGTCGTTTTGTTTCTGTACATGTAAAAGATGAAACCAAAACAGCCGATGGTAAATCTTTTGAAAGTACTATCCTCGGAAAAGGTGTGGCCAATACCAAAGCCATTACCGATCTCTGTAAAACAAAAGGTGGCACATTACACTTTATCATTGAACAGGAAGCCTACCAGGGTATTGACCCTATTGAATGTGTAAAGCAGGATCTGGCAGTGATGAAACAGTGGGGGTATTGAGGAAAGCTATGAGCTATTAGCTTCTAGCTACGAGTTTTTTACTCAATTACAAATGACTCTATGTAATCTCTGCTTTCTCTCGTTCTCTTCGGTAAATACTCGTGGCTCGCAGCTCACGGCTAGCAGCCTTTGACGAACAATGGCGAAGCTTGCTTATATTTGGTATTCCTCAAAACCAATACCATGCGATTACTGCTTTGTTGTTTATTGTTTTCTTCTTTTTCCATTGCACAATCATTTACACCTGCTGAAATAAAACGCTGGGAAGCACAGGTTAAAACTGTTACCATCATTAAAGACAAATGGGGCATTCCACATATTTATGGTAAGACTGATGCCGATGCTGTTTTTGGTTTACTGTATGCACAATGCGAAGAAAATTTTAACCGGGTTGAAAGAAATTATTTAGAAGTATTGGGCCGTCAGGCAGAAGCCGATGGAGAACGGATGTTATACGCCGATCTGCAAATGCGTTTAATTGTAGACAGCGCCGCCGCTATTAAAGATTATCATAACAGTCCGACATGGTTTAAAAAACTGCTGGATGCTTTTGCAGATGGCATCAACTACTATCTCTATACACATCCTGAAACAAAACCAAAAGTGCTTACCCGTTTTGAGCCCTGGTTTCACCTGATGTTTACAGACGGTAGTGTATCGGCCACCAGAACAGGTGGTATTGCATTGGATGAAGTAAGAAGTTTTTACAGTGGTAATAAAAATGCAACAGCTTATCAGCCTGTTATCAATAAAGATGTGGAGCTGAGTGGTTCCAATGGTTTTGCCATTGCACCCAAACTCACTGCAAACGGAAATGCCATTCTTTATATCAATCCACATGTACCCTTTTATTTCAGACCCGAGATGCAGATGGTGAGTGAAGAAGGATTGAACGCCTATGGCGCCGTTACCTGGGGTCAGATGTTTGTGTACCAGGGTTTCAACGAACACTGCGGATGGATGCATACCACGGGTTATGCAGATGTTGCAGACCTCTATGAAGAAAAAGTTACCAAAGTAAATGATAACTGGCTCTATGAGTATGAGAAAGAAATGAAACGCATCAATACAAAACCCATCACAGTCAGCTACCTGAAAGATGGCAAACAGGTAGCTGTGCCTTTCACGGGTTTCTACACCCATCATGGACCTGTTATGGGTAACCGGAATGGAAAATGGCTGGCGTTGAAAGAATTCAATCGTTCATTAAGTGCATTGATTCAGTCATGGGTAAGTACCAAAGCCAATAACCTGAATGAGTTTAAGGAAGCCATGCGTTTGTTGTCGAATACCACCAACAATACTGTGTATGCCGATGACAAAGGCAATATCGCTTACTGGCATGGCGATTTTGTTCCGAAACGCAATCCTGCGTATGATTATTCCAGACCTGTTGACGGAAGTATTAAAGCCACTGAATGGATGGGTGCCCATAAACTGGAAGAAATTGTACAGGTGCATAACCCATCGGTTGGTTGGATTCAGAACTGTAATTCAACACCATTTACTGCATCGGGTAAAGACAGTCCGGATAAAAATAAATATCCGTCTTATATGGCGCCTGACGGACAAAACGCAAGAGGTATCAATGCCGCCCGTTTATTGGAAAAAGCCAATAACCTGAGTTTAGATAAAATCATTGAACTCGGCTACAACCGTTACCTCGCTGCTTTTGATTTTCTGATACCGGCACTTGTGAAAGATTATGCTGCGTACAATGGCCCATTAAAAACGGAACTGAAAGAAGCAGTTGATCTGTTAGCTGCGTGGGATAAGACTTCTTCTCTCAACTCTGTGGCTACTACCATTGCCATCGACTGGGCCAATCAGCTCAGTCAGTTTGCACCGCGTGCCGAAACCATGGAAGAAGGAACCAATTCAGTGAAACGTTATGAAGACATGGCCAATGCTACTCCACAGCAAAAGCTGGAGTCGCTGAAAAAAGTATTGGATGACTTAACCAAAACCTATGGGAACTGGCGCCAGCCCTGGGGCGATATTAATCGTTACCAGCGAGTGGCCGATGGACAACGTTTTGATGACAGCAAACCCAGTATAGCTGTTCCATTATCTTCTTCACGCTGGGGTTCATTACCTGCATTTGAAAGCAGATCGGGTAATGGTTTTAATAAACGTTATGGCACTTCGGGAAACAGTTTTATTGCAGCAGTGGAATTTGGTAAAAGACTAAAAGCCAAAACCATTCTTACCGGCGGACAAAGCACCGATCCCAATTCACCCAACTTTACCGATCAGGCAGATGGATTTGTAAATGGGAAGTTTAAAGATATTTTCTTTTATAAGGAAGATGTGTTGAAGAATAAAGTGAAGATGTATCATCCAGGAGAGAGATAGTGAACAGAAGAACAGAGAAATAAGGAATGTCCAAATGAGGAAGTGTTTTTTTATTCTTAAAAATAGGCCAGTAGATGGATGAGGCGTTGCATGATTATTATTTGAATAAAATAGAAGCAGTTAAAAGCTGTTTGCTTGCTTTACGCGGTATTATACTTCAGCAGGATATTATGATTACTGAAACGCAGAAATATGGAATGCCCTGTTTCTGTTATAAGAAAAAGGCATTCTGTTATTTATGGACAGATAAAAAGACCGATGAGCCATATTTGCTGATGGTGGAAGGCGCTTACCTTAATCACACGCTATTAGAACTGGGTGAAAGAAAGAGAATGAAAATCTTAAGGGTTAATGCTACTAAAGATTTACCCATAAAAACCATTGAACTTATTTTGCAACAAGCATTGGATTTGTATAGAAAAGGAGTGATAAAAATTAAAGAATGATACACAGTTATTCTCCTGTGTTGATCGCTAACCACCAAATACAGAAATTAAAGATGAACCGCCATTTGTTTGTATGTTTTAAGTTAACCATTTTATTGGTTGTATTAGTACAGCATAGAGATGTACAAGCTCAATCTGCAGTATATATATGTAAAGAAACCGGCCGTTGGGGTGTTGCGTGGGATGATGGTAACGCACCACGAATGTCTATGGAACAAACAAAAAAAGAAGCCTTGAAAAGATGTACAGATTGGGGCGGGAAAGACTGTCAGCTATTTTTTAGTACAACCAATAAAGGATGGTACAGCTTTTTTCAGGGAGGTGAAAAAGGAAAATATGTTTTCGCTATTGGAAAATCGCTGGTATCTGAAAAAGAATCCATGAAAAATGCCATGGATGATTATCTACAGAAAGGTGGCATTATTCAACCAGGTTGTGAAACTTCGAGTTGGCACACGCCGAAAGATGCAATCACCAAAAAGAAAAATTAGCCCTAATTGTTACCTAACTAACAAAAGCAACGACACCACTTTCTCATTCCTTATTTCTCTGTTCTTCTGTTCCTGATTAACCCGGCTCTTTCATTTATCTGGCAGTCCCCATTTCTTTACTAATTCTTCGTTCAGTCCACCTTCTTTGGCATTGGGTTTACCTTGTCCGGTGGTAATCAGTTGTTGCAGGCTACCTTGTATATAACCTGTCCAGGCATCATTACAAACCTGGTAACATTCGCATTCGGGTACCAGACCTTCATGTGTAAAGATGATACTTGTTTTACCTTCCACCTCGGTAATATCAAAAATCAACCGGGTGTTCACCCATTCTGTTTTGTCTTCTATAAAACTAAACTGGTTATCCAACACCAGGTAAACCAGTTTTTTGTCGGGCACCAATTCTATTAATTTTAATTTACACAAATGCACTTCTTTATAATGATAAAAGAATGTTTCACCAGGTTGGTCCGTTTCTCCCTGTATCTCTTCCGACCACCATGCTTTAAAATTTGTAATGGCTTTAAAAGCAACTGCCGGGCTTTGGGTAACCAGCAACCTTGATGTATAATTTTTTGCCTGCATCTTATTGATATTTGGAATTAAAATTTATCGCTCCGAAGAAGCTCTTATATTTTTTCGGGGTTGAGCAAAGGCTGCAACTTGCCATGTAAATATTGCGACCAGGCGGGTGTGCAACTATCATAACATTCCACATCGGGTGTTAAACCTTTGTGTGTAAAACGAATATGTACATGGCCCTCTTCCTGTACAATTTCAAATACAAGACGGGTACCGGTCCATTCATCCTGTTTTTTTAGAAAGCTGAGTTTACTCTCTGTTACGAGCCAGACTACTTTTTTATGAGGCACCAATTCTACGAGTTGCTGGCGGGAATAATGAGCGCCATCTCCTGCGTTAAAACTAAAAACATCATTGAGTGATCTCGTTTCTCCTTCGAATGATTCATTAAAATACCCCGACCACCATTTTCGAACATCAAGGATAATGCTAAATACTTCTTCCACCGGAAGGATGGTAGTAAGTGTGCGGGTAAAGTCAGTTGTTATCATATATACTGATTGTTATAACAAACATATTATCTAAACTACACTTTCAAAATGTGTAAAATAGACAATCTGAGGGGGCATTTCAGACATACATCTTATTTACCTTTAGGTAAACAGATTGTATGAAACATATATCTATTCTGGTTCCGGAAGGACAAAATAACCTGAGCAGTATTGTGGGTACTTACAAAATTTTAAAGCGCGCCAATAGCTATTGGATGGAGCATTCAAAAAAAGCTGCTTACCAGATTGAGCTGATTGGTCTTTCCGATATGGTAGATTTTCATGATGGTTTATTCAGCGTTCATCCACATAAACATTTGTCGGCTATTGCACATACCGATCTCATTATCATTCCTTCTCTTAACCATAACTACAACGAAGCCATTAAGGGTAATAAGCCAATGATTGAATGGATTGAAAAACAATACAAACAGGGTGCAGCAGTTGCGAGTATTTGTACCGGTGCTTTTTTACTGGCTTCCGCAGGTTTATTGAATGGCAGGGTTTGTTCTACACACTGGGCATTCGCAGACAAATTCAGAAATATGTTTCCTGAAATAAAACTGCAAACCGATCGTTTGATTACCGATGAAAATGGTATTTATACCAATGGTGGCGCTTTCTCATTTTTAAACCTGGTACTTTACCTGGTAGAAAAATATTTCGACCGGGCCACAGCCATTTTTTGTTCCAAAGTATTTCAGATTGAAATAGACAGACATAGTCAGTCTCCGTTTATCATTTTTACCGGACAGAAATTACATAACGACAAAGCCATTAAAGAGGCACAGGTGTATATTGAAAATAACCTGCAGGAAAAAATATCCATCGAAAACCTGTCGTCGCTGTTTGCGGTTGGCAGACGCAACTTTGACAGGAGATTTATAAAAGCCACGGGTAACACCCCTTTGGAATATGCACAGCGTGTAAAGATTGAAGCCGCCAAAAAACTACTGGAAACAAGCCGTAAAACCATTCATGAAGTGATGTATGATGTGGGTTATGCCGATATAAAAGCATTTCGGGATCTGTTCAAAAAAATTACCGGTATCTCACCGCTTTCTTACCGGAATAAATACAATAAGGAGTTTGTATCATGAACGTGATCGGCTTCAGCTTTGTTGATCACTGACCAGCAAAAGTTAAGAACTGTAAATAAATTACTGTTCTTTAAATTTTAATTCCTCTTTATTTAATGCCTGTCTGAGTATCGGCATTGATGCGGGACCTATACCATGAAAAGACAATATCTCCTTTTCAGTATAAGAGGCCAGTTTCTCTACTGTATCAATTCCATGAAACAACAACGCTCTTCTTGCCGGTGAAGGCAGGAGAGACAAAAAATCATCAGCCGGTTTTTGTTTTTTATCTGGTGTATTCACTTTGCAAACTGTTTGGCAATTATAAACAACGAAAAAATGACTATAATACCTGTAAAAGTTAATACAATTTAAAAAATAACTACCTGCAAGCAACTTTTATCTATCATTTTGCGTACAGCCGAAAAAGAAACTATGAAAAAAATAATTTTATTCGGTGTAATGCTCAGCATGAGCAGTTTACTATGGTTTTCCTGTACTAAAAATTCTGAATTTTCCGACAAGTATGCTTCAGCATCGGCTGGAGTGCTTACTGCTAACAAAGAGAGAATAGTTAAGTTTTTACTTTCTACCGATAAGTCATTCTCAGAAAAAGATGGTCTCATCACTTTTACCCTGGTAATTCGCGACTCGAAACAGAAGGTTTTGTGGGATTCTGTATTAAGCCCAATGCGCATAAAAGATATTCCCGCCAAAGTCAATCAACTGGAAATAGTAAAATCTGTACCAAACAATAATCGTTCACTTTTACAGGTTGGCTTTTTGTATGCGATTGAAAATGTGGGTTATTCCTGGCACCTGGATGCTTTCAATGAAGGCGAGTATGAAAAAGTCATAGACTTTAACTTTCACTAACAGCTATTTTACTAACTAAAGCGTGAACAAGCAATTCGTATTGTAAATAACCTATAATATCATCTTTTTTTCTGCCGCTGAAGATTCTGTGTTACTTGCTGTAATAAAACAATTATCACCAGCCTATATAAAGCCTTGGCCAGGTTCAGTGGTGAAAGGGTTTGCTGCAGGGTATTGGTGTTGCTGTCTATGAACTGCACAGTTGTGGTAGCCGGGTTTGACATTGAGGACACAATCATGCACATCATGGTATAAATGCGAAAACAGAAAGGGAGATCACCGCAAACGGAGATCTCCCTTTCTTATTACTTATTCCTCTGTTTCTTATTTATTAATCTCCTTCATCAACTCATTCACCGCCGCTTCCAACTGCTGGTCTCTTCCTTTAATTACGATATCATATTCATTCATGAGTTTGATATCGGGCTCGGTCTGGTAATTTTCCAGGTACTGGCTTTTCAGTCCTTTTACACCCAGTGGCGGAACGCCCCAGCGGATGCTGTTGTCCTGTAAAGATTCCCAGCCTGCAAAAGTACAGGTACCTGGTACGGGCATACCTACCAGTTTACCAATACCCAGCTCTTTGTAGGCATAAGCATAACAATGTCCGTCGCTGTAGTTGGCTTCATTGGCAATGGAGATGCTGGGTTTGGTCCAGCGGAAATTGGGTTCAAAACCACTGCTTCTGGTATCGGTCGTATAGTCCATGAATTTTTTACCACTCAGGAACATGGCCAGATCGGCCACCAGATCGCCACCACCATTAAAGCGGGTATCTACCACAATACCTTTTCTGTTTACATATTTACCCATAATTTCTTCATAGGTAGTTCTGTACGCACCATCATTCATACCGGGTATATGTACATAACCCAGTTGACCATTACTCAAACGATCTACTTCATCCTGGTTTCTTTTGATCCATCTTTTGTACAGCAATCCGTTTTCTTCACCGGTTGAAACAGGTTTTACAATAACCTCACGCTTGCTGGTGCCATCGGCAATCAGCAGTAATGTGTTTTTACCTGCTTTCCTGTTAAGGTATTGTGGAAGATCAGTATCAGCAGCGATGGTTTCACCATCAATCGCTTCAATAATCATTCCTGCTTTGATATTGAGTCCGGCTTTATCGAGCGGACCATCTTTTATTACTTCTTCAATTTTATAACCAACACCTTTATAATTCTGGTCGTAGAATGCACCCAATGCAGCAGTAGCATCGCCACTGGGATTGAATGAACCATATGATGAGCCACTATGACTCACATTCAATTCGCCCAATAATTCACTCAGCATTTCAGAGAACTCGAAGTTGTTGCCAATATGTGCGAGGTGACGCTCATAATCGGGTTTATAACTATCCCAGTTAATACCATGCATGGTTTTGGTATAGAATGTTTCTTTGGTTCTGCGCCATACATGTTCAAACATAAACTGGCGCTCGGCTGCTACATCCAAAGTCATTTCACCACCAATGCTCACCATTTCTCTTCTGCCACTGTTGGGATCAATTTTTGAAATACTTCCTCCGGCAGAAAGGAATATGTTTTTCTGATCTTTATCCCATACCATGCTACCCCCGGCTGCATTTAAAGGAAGCAGCATTTTGGTTTCGCGGGTACGCAGGTTGGTAGTCCAGAGATTGGTACCTCTTTCAAAACGGGTGAGGTAATACAGGTTCTCTCCATCTTTACTTACGAGCGCATCACTCATTTGAGATGAGTGTATAGTGAGTTTGGATTTACGTGTAGTCAATCCATCCCAATCAAATACCACGCTGTCTTTTTTAGCTGTTGGCTTTTTACTGGAATCGGCTTTTGCCTTATTGTCTTCTATTTCTTTGGCCAGTGCCGCATCTTCTTTGCTCAGTTTAAATTTATCAAATGCTTCCTGTGTAAAGAACATGGCATACACATCAGACTGTGCACCGCCACTTTGTGCTACAGATTTCAGACCATCGCGGTTGGTGAACCACATCATGGCTTTGCCACCCATGATCCATTTGGCACGGCTGTCGTTGAAGCCGCTTTCAGTAAGGTTGATGACTTTGCCTTTTCCATCTGCAGAAACCAGCCCTACTTCACCGGGAGATATGCCTGGTACGGCATAATCAAAAAGGAACCATTTACCATCGGGGCTCCATTCAAAATACTGGTCATTGTCACCCATCGAGAATATTTCCTTATCAGTAAGAATGGTGCGCGATTGTTTGCTGGCAATATTGTACACTTTCAGTGTCATCCTGTTTTCTACATACGCAATTTCTTTTCCGTCTGGAGAATAAGAAGGTTGGTAGTTTTCATTGCTGTTGCTGATCACTGCTGTTTCATTCAATACTGTTGAGGCATAGAAATAAGGCTCTTCTGCTCTCTGTTTTTTTGTTTCAAATATTTTCCAGCTATTGCCTCTTTCAGAAGTATAAAGCAATGTTTTTCCATCGGGTGAAAAACTTACCAGTCTTTCCTGTTCGGGCGTATTGGTAATACGTTTGGTGACACCACCATCTACACTGCTTACAAATACTTCACCGCGAAAAATGTATGCTACTTCTTTTCCATTTGGAGAAACGGCCATATCTCTTACACCACCACTTACCGGAACAATTCTTGAGTTGTTGGTACGTGCATCGGCTACAATACTCACATTCACTTTCTGTGGTCGGCCATTACCTTTCATGGTATAGAGTTCACCATCGTAACCAAAACAAAGTGTGCCGTCGTTGGCCAGGCTTAAGAAACGTACCGGATGTTTTTTGAAACTGGTAAGCTGCTGCGATTTACCACCTTCAACCGCCATTTTATGTACGTTGAAGGAACCACTTTCTTCGCTTAAATAATAAAAAGCCTTATCAGCATCTGTGAAAACCGGGTTACGGTCTTCTCCGTTAAAGCTGGTAATTTTTTTATGTGTTTTAGCATTGTTATCATAGATCCAGATATCTCTGGCAATAGATGATGTATGGTGTTTACGCCACTGGTTCTCACCACCTTTTTTATCCTGGTACAACATGTATTGACCATTATTGCTAAAGCTTACCCATTCGGCAGGGGTCGACAATACCTGCTCTACACGTCCGCCATTCAGACCCGCTTTATACAATTCGGGTTGTGAGCCGGTAGGAAATGTGCGGTTGCTGGCCATATCCATACGGGTAGAACCAAATATCACCGACTTATTATCTGTTGTAAAACTGTAAGGGTATTCAGGTGCCGAGTGCCAGGTAATTCTTTTGGCTTCACCGCCTTCGGCGGGAATAACGAGCACATCAAAATCGCCAAAGCGATCGCTGGCAAAAGCAATCTGTTTGCCGTCTTTGCTCCAGATGGGCATCAGGTCATTGGCCTCATGAAACGTAAGAGGGGTGGCCGCTCCACCTGAGCTGGGTACTTTATAGATATCACCCTTATAGGTGAAAGCAATGGTTTTACCATCGGGGGAGATGGCCGAATAACGCATCCAGTTCGGATCGCTTTGCGCATTGAGCTGCACATAGGCAGCCAATGATAGCAGTGCAAGTGATAGTTTTCTCATAACAGTATTTAATGAAGCGGTAATTTAAGAAAGAACAGGCAAGATTTTTAAGGAGTTTGATGAATGAATGAATGAATCGGTCAATCAGGAATTTGTTTATCTTGTTTCAGGGGAGCAGGGAGCTTCTGTTCTTTTGTAGTTTCCCCCCATCACTAAAAGCCCTCGGTGTACACTGTGGTTAAACCACAGCCTTGCACGGAGCATTAAAACACAACATGATCGGTTTTGTAAACGGAACATTTATTGAACTGCAAAAGGCAGTTATTCCTGTGAGCGATTTAGGTCTACAGCGGGGTTATGGCGTATTTGATTTTTTAAGGGTGAAAGAAACGCTTCCTCTTTTTCTGGATGCGCATATGGATCGGCTGTATCGTTCACTTGATTTGATGCATTTATCACTAAGCTATTCAAAAGAACAGTTAACCAATATTGTAAATGAATTAATCCATCAAAACAAACCGGAGCATTCGGGTATCCGTATCACAGTTACAGGTGGTGCTTCACCCGATGGTTACACACCGGTTAAACCCCATATCATCATTGTTCAGCAACCAATAGCTGCACCACCCGATACATTACCAACAGGCGCATACAAATTAGTAACCCATGCCTATCGCCGTCAGATGCCGGAAGTAAAAACAACTGATTACCTCATGGCCATCTGGTTACAACCCTGGATAAAAGAACAGGGCGCAAATGATGTACTGTATCAATGGGAGGGAAATATCAGCGAATGTCCGCGCGCCAATTTTTTTATCGTTACACAAAATAATACACTTGTTACACCTGGTGCCGGTATGCTTAAAGGTGTTACCAGGGCCAATATTTTATCAGTGGCCAAAGACCTGCTGGCAGTGGAAGAGCGGGCTGTTACACTTGAAGATCTCCATACCGCCAAAGAAGCATTTATATCCAGTTCCACCAAACGTATTATTCCGGTTACCGCAATAGATGATCTGGTATTGGGTGATTATACAAAAGATAGTGTAGCTGCTGCTTTGTTTGACAGGTTGCGGAAGCTGGAAGGGTGAGGGAAGTCGGAAAGTCCCAACGTCGGGAGGAGGAGGTTTTGTGAAAGAAATTCATTAAAGTTCGTAGTAAAAACACTGTATCAGAGAAAATGATTATTTATTGAAAGCCTTCTTCCGAACGTCGGACTTTCGGTCTTTCCGTCTCTACCTCCCTGCTCACATGAATATGCTGTTTTTTTTGCCCCTCTCTATCAGTAGATTTGTACCGTGCGGCTTCGTTTATACAGTTTTTTTATTCTTTCCCTATTCTGTGCGACCCTCTCTTCCGCACAGGAGACTTATACATTTACCCATCTCAATACTGATGACGGACTTGCCAGCAATGATGTTCGTACCCTTTACCAGGATGCCAAAGGTTTTATCTGGATAGGCAGTGCCAATGGTTTACAACGTTTCGATGGTACCAAGTTCATCGTGTTTTCCATGGGTAATAAAAAAGGCAGTGACCCCTTACCCATTTCCCTGCTTGAATATATTGTTCCGGGAAAAAATGGAACGCTCTGGTTATATTTCCCCGAATTACGTGAAGTGGGCATTTTCGATCCGGCAAAGTTCAGCTATAAAAAAGTAGCCATCAAACCCCCTACTCCTTTTCCTGGTCGCATCAATGCCAGATTATGGAACGATAGTAAAGGCAATATCTACCTCAGCATACAGCCCATCGGCATTTTAAAGTTTGATGAGAAAGAAAATGCGTTTACCGCTTCCACTCCTTTTCGAATCCCCAAGAACTGGGGCTTTGGTATTGCATCGGCAGAAGACAAAAAAAATGGTTTGCTCTGGCTCTCCTGTTCCGATAATGGTTTGGCTGCCTATGATGAAAAAACAGGAGAAACCTATACCCGTTTATACAACCCTAAAAAACTGGCACTGCTCAATAACTGGCGCGTTCAGGAAGGGCTGAGTAATATTTATATCGACAGGCAACAACGTTACTGGTTATATAACTGGCCCGTATGGGGTGGTGGTGGACAGGTTTTGCATTGTCTCGACTCAACAGGTTCGCGTTACCTGCATGATACTACCGGACTTACTTTGAACAATGGCAAGTACCGCGAGTATCGGAATATGATCGACCTGCCGCAAAGTGGTATTTGGGTATTCGGGTTGAATACTTTGTTTAGTTATAACAGAAAATCGAACCGTTATAATTATTATAAAAACGATCCGCTCAGCAGTATTGACATTCATTATGAAATTGCCCACCAGGTAATTGAGGACCGCGAAGGGGGTGTTTGGGTAGCAACAAATGAAGGTATTTATTTTACTTCTCCCGGTAAAGATGGCAATGGTGTTCAGAATATGATTTTTTCTGAAGCCAAAAAAAGCAGGGAATTTACTGATATTATTGAACTCAGTAACGGCGACTACTGGCTCACTAACTGGGGTGAGGGTGTTCTTACCATGGATAAATATTTCCGACCCAAGAAGTACAATATTTTCAAAAACTTTCCTTCCAACTGGAACATTGCACAAAGACTCGGTACAAACCTTACCTGGTGCATGCATGAAGAGAAAGCTACCCGCGATGTATGGATTGGTTCCAATGGAGGTCTTATTACGCGTTTTAATCCAGCTACCAATAAAACACAATTTTACAATCCACCCGAATTTCAGAATGCAACGGTGCGTTATATCACGGAAGACAAAAAGGGGCGTATCTGGTTCTGTACACAAAGAGGAAGGGTGATTCGTTTTGAAAACAATAAGTTTACGCTGATCAAAGATTTTGGCGCCGCAGTGATACCTAAAATTTTCTTTGATAAGGATGAATGGATATGGGTAGGTGTTCAGGGTACCGGATTGTTTGCACTGGAAGCAGAAAATGGTCGCATCATACAGCAATATGTAAAAGGAAATGCAGATAACAGCCTGTTTAATGCCATGGGCAGCGACATTGACCAGTTAAACGACAGTATTATCGCTTATGGTGCCGGAGCATTAAACCTCGTAAATAAAAAAACAGGTAAGGTTCGCATTATTGATTATGCACAAGGACTTCCTTCTAATTCCGTTCAACGTTTACGTATTGACAGGGTTGGTTATTTATGGATCGTAACCAATAATGGTCTTTGCAGGTATAATCCCTTTAACGATAATATCACCCCCTACAACAAAAGAGATGGTGTGGTACTGGGTGAAAAAACAGTAGCGGCAGATTATCTGTGCAGCGAAGGTTTTGTAATGTTTGCAGGTAGCAATACCCTCATGTTCTTTCAGCCCGAAGTATTTGCCAGCAACCAGCAGCCGCCTGATGTAAGTATTACCGATTTCAAACTCAATAACGAATTCCTTCCGATTGACTCACTCACGGCACAACCGGAACTATTGGTAAACCATGATCAGAATTCTTTCAGTATCTATTTCTCTTCGCTGAGTTATGTTAATCGTGACAAGCTGATTTATTATTATAAAATGGATGGTATTGATGATCAGTGGATACGTGCCGATCGTCAGAAACTGGTTAACTTCTCTCTGCTTCCACCGGGTCATTATACCTTCCAGGTGTATTGTGAAAATATTGATGGTGTTCGTTCAAAAAATATCACCAGCTTTTCCATTTATATCAGACCTCCTTTCTGGAGAAGATGGTGGTTTATTAGTTTAGTGGTACTGGCTTTTGGCGGATTGCTTTATTTCATCCACCGTTTACGCATCAACCGGATATTAGCCGTAGAAAATTTAAGAAACAGGGTAGCGCGTGATCTGCATGATGATATGGGCTCCACACTCAGCACCATCAATATCCTGAGTACGATGGCCAAAAGCAAGCTCAATACCGATAATGTAAGAGCCAGCGAATACCTTGGTAAGATCAGTGATAACAGCCAGCGCATGATGGAAGCCATGGATGATATTGTATGGAGCATCAAACCCATGAACGATTCCATGCAGAAAATTACGGCACGCATGCGCGAAATTGCTACCAGTGTACTGGAGGCAAAAGATATTGACCTGCAGTTCCGTACCGATGAATCTATTGAAGAAGTAAAACTGGATATGGAAGCACGACGCGATTTCTTTCTGTTATTCAAAGAAGCCATTAATAATATTGCCAAATATTCAAGAGCTACCGAAGCATCTGTTCACCTCACTGTTCACCACAAACGGTTATTGATGATTATTAAAGACAATGGTATTGGATTTGATATTGATAAAGCCGATGGCAATGGACTGGGTAATATGTATAAACGTGCTGCATCCTTAAAAGGCCGGATGCAGATACAATCGAAACCAGGTGAAGGCACGCAGATTACACTGAATATTCCGGTACAATAACTCACTATCTTATCTCCCAGACCTGGATTTAAATCCCGGGCTGGGATGGACACACAAATTACATTCACCATCACCGCTCAATAAACCTCTCTGTATAACCTCCGTCCTTCTTTCTCTGCGGTTCCTCACCGCAGAGAAAGAAGGACGGAGG
>DPWF01000193.1:0-2934 GCA_003526435.1 Chitinophagaceae bacterium
TAATTCTTGGGTAAGGCGAGGGGTATAATGATTTCTGCGAACAAATGATTCATCAATTTGATCAAAAATAAGACTTAGGCCACGGAATAGTTACGATAACGTCGCAGACCCGCATCCATCATGTCATATACCCGTTGTTTCAGGGAAGAAATATCTTTTGAAGTTAATCCTTCAACAGGTACTTCATCCAGGTACACTACCCGGTTTTTGCCCGGTGTAAGTGAAAAGAGGCTGTTGTAATGCAGGCGGTCAAGGGTGTCGATGAGTAAAACGGGTTTGATAGGTGTTTCTGTTTCAATGGCGATGCGGAATGCGCCATCAAAAAAATCTTTTAGTGGCATTGGACCCATATTAAACGTACCCTCCGGGAAAATAAAAATGGAAATGCCATGTTTGAGTGCAGCTTTCAGGGCGCGTACACTTTTTGATCTTGTTTCAGCATTCTTTCTGTCAACCAGAACAACTGCGGCGCGGTATATCCAGCCGAATACCGGGATTTTTACCATTTCATATTTACCCAATATGCGGATCGGCTGATGAGTGATGAGTACCAACGGGGGAATGTCCATATACGAAATATGGTTGGCCACAAAAATATATTGCCGGGTACTGTCGTGTGGCGATTCAAAAATTTCTTCATGTCTGATGCCAATGAGCCAATACCAGCTTTGTGCCCATAACATACAAAGTTTATAAATGAGATTGCCACCTGTGATTTTACCAAATGCCAATGCAAGTAATACAAAAGGAAAAACGATCAGCATGATCAGCACAAATAAGAGAAAAGCATAAACACAATACAGCACTTGAACAGCTTTCAGCAAGGAATTCATAAGCCGAACTTAACGAAAAAAGCCGATCAGCCTCAGGCTGACCGACTTTATTTCCTCATGTGTGTTATTGTTCAAACCATTAAAATTTATATACGGCTGCCAGTATAAACGCTGCGGAAGTTTTGGTACTGGCCGATGATGCGCCTTTAAAGAATACAGCCTGTTGTGAGTTGTCGATCCTGAACTCAGGTATGATGGTCAGGTTATCTGCTTTCAGGTTGGCAGACAGGGTAGTGGCAAACATTTTACCACCCACTCCAATGGGAGTGAGTGCACGGTCATCGAAATAATCCTGTCTCAAAGTAAATCCAAGCGATGAGATTGGATCATAGTTCAAATAAAGGGCATGACTTTTCCAGCTCGATGAATTACCGCCTGTTGAATAGGATTGCAGGCTACCATCGTAACTGAGACCCCATTTGTCGGCAAGCACACTTGTTACTACTAAATTGTACTGTGTAATTCCTGAACCACCCTGAAAATTGAAGTAAGCTTTTACTTTNNCGGTGCTGAATTGTGCCAGGAAGAATTTAGCAGAAGACGTGGTGGTAGAGTAATCGGTTGGATTGGAAACGCCAATCATCATAGCGCTTTTGCCACCGAGTGAGATATCGGCTTTGATACCTGTATGAAAGAAGGGACCGTATGAAAACCCATACGACATGCTGTAGTTTCTGTTGCCTGGAGCATCTACCAGTTCATATCCCACATGCGTGGCCCATTTACCCATGGTAAATTTTACCTTATCGGAAGCGGCATACGTAAGGTACATCTGTTTTACGGCAGCCAGCGAACCCACATCATTGTAGGAAAATTCCTGAGCCCTGCGACCAAAACCAATATCGGCCGTGGCGGTTACTTTGCCAATTGTGTGGTCTACTTTAAAAGAAGCCATCCCCAGTTCAAAAGAATTCTGTGAATTGGTAAAGCTGGTAAAATTATTGGTTTTACCAGGCGCATCAGAAAAGCCATAACGATAATAGGCATCTACTGATCCGGAAAATGTGGTGGTTGATTTTTTAGTGGAATCTGATTGTGCGTTCAGCAAAAGAAAGCTGAGGAGCAGGCATGAAAGGGTGGAAATTTTCTTTAACATTGCAGAAGGTTTTATGATTAACAAATAGGTACAGCCGGTAAACCTGGTCAGAGGTTTATCATATGGCTGTACCTTCTTTTTTTTATACGAAACAAGGAATAGGAAATAAGGAATAAGAAACAAGATTCAGGAGATAAGAACCTTGATCCCTGTCTCTTGAATCTTGTTTCTTGCCTGTTATTCAGCAATAGCACTTTCTTTTAGTACGCCATTGTTTTCTACCAGTAATGTTCCCTGAACATATTTCTCATTGTGCTGGGTAGCATCCAGACCCAGTAATTCGTCTTCAGAACTTACACGCATGGGCAGAATGAAATTGATGAATTTAAAAATGCCAAAAGAAACAACAAAGCTGTAAGCCACTACAATACCCAGTGCTTTTACCTGTGTGAAGAAGAAGGTGGCATTACCGTAGAAGAGGCCATCGGCGCCCGCGCTGTTAACGGTTTTGGTAGCAAAAATGCCTGTAAGCAACATACCTACCATACCACCGATGCCGTGACAGGGGAACACATCAAGTGTATCATCGAGTTTTGATTTTGATTTGTAATACACTGCAATATTTGAAACAATGGCGGCAATTACACCCACGAAAATAGACTGGGGAATGGCCACAAAACCTGCGGCAGGTGTAATGGCCACAAGACCCACTACAGCACCAATACAGAACCCGAGTACAGAAGGTTTTTTTCCTCTGAGAACATCAAAGAACATCCACGATAAACCGGCAGCAGCAGCAGCAGTGTTGGTGGTGGCAAAAGCAGAAACAGCCAGTGGACCAGCGCCAACCGCTGAACCTGCATTAAAACCAAACCAGCCAAACCAGAGTAAACCGGTGCCGATGAGTACATAGGGGATATTAGCAGGCGGAATTTCTTTTTGCTCCATATGGGTCTGTCTGCGTTTTAAAACAAGTGCACCCGCTAAAGCGGCGCAACCAGCCGAAATATGCACCACGGTACCACCAGCAAAGTCGAGTGCTCCCATTTTAAACAGGAAGCCTTC
>DPWF01000193.1:2940-6785 GCA_003526435.1 Chitinophagaceae bacterium
GGTCCAGTGCGCTATTGGCGCGTACACCAGTAAGCTGAAAAGGGCGATGAAAAGAATATAAGAGGTGAATTTGATGCGCTCCGCTACTGCGCCAACCACTAACCCGGGCGTAATAATCGCAAACATCAGTTGAAAAAGAGCAAATAATGTTATGGGGATGGTAGGGGCCAGACTCCAGGGGGCGCCTGAGTTAATACCTTTAAAGAACAGGTGGGTAGTGGGGTTACCGATGAATCCACCAATCGATTCGCCAAAACAAAGGCTATACCCTACAAAAACCCAGAGAATGCTCACCACTCCTGTGGCTACCACGCTTTTAATCATGGTAGAGATCACGTTCTTACGATGAACCATACCGCCGTAGAAGAAAGCCAGACCGGGCGTCATCAGGAAAACCAGGGCAGTGGCTACGATGATCCAGGTAATGTCTGCAGCACTATAAGCGCCGGCATCATCGGCAAAATTGGGTAGGGAGGGAACAAACAGCGCAGCAATAGCAAGGGCTAACAATGCAACAAAAGGAGCTGCCTGCTGGAAGGTCAATTTTTTCATGCTTAGGGTTTTGATTAATGTTATAAAATATTTTAATAAATATTTATAATTCAATAATACTAATATTTTTTATCAAAATCTAAACAATTATTAACATTTTATATTTTGTAATTTAAATTATTTAACTGGAAAAAATGGTCTCAAAATATTGTAAGTTGTTGATTAGTAAAATAATAAAGCCTGTTCATGCACATGAACAGGCTTTTGAAAATAATAAATACAAAAAATATTTATGTGTCTACAAGATAGCTTTGATCCTTCGATTCCAGCACAGATGACCCCATCAGGTACTGATCAACCCTTCTGGCGCATTCTCTTCCTTCACTAATGGCCCAAACTACCAGCGATTGTCCTCTTCTCATATCTCCTGCAGTAAATATTTTGGGGATATTGGTCTGGAACTTCTTTTCATCGGCCCTTACATTACCTCTTTCATCCAGTTCCACACCCAGTTCATGAATAAGTCCTTCATGCTGCGGATGTACAAATCCCATGGCCAGTAAAGCCAGTTCGCAGGGTATTTCTCTTTCCGAACCGGGAATCTCTTCAAAACCGGCTGGTTTTTCGGTAGTAGATGCTTTCCATTGCAGGTCTACTATCTGTAAAGCCTTCAGGTAGCCTTGTTCATCGCCCAGAAATGCTTTTGTGGCCACTGCCCATTGCCTGTTGGCGCCTTCTTCATGTGAAGATGTGGTTTTGAGCGTCATGGGATAAGTGGGCCAGGGCATCTGAACAGTTCTTTGTTCCGGTGGTTTGGGTAATAATTCCAGTTGGGTTACTGAAAAAGCACCCTGTCTGTTCGAAGTGCCCACGCAATCGCTACCCGTATCGCCACCGCCAATCACTACTACATTTCTGGCTGTGGCAAAAATATCGGCCGTTGTCACGGGTTCATTCGATACGCGCTGGTTTTGCTGTTTTAAAAAGTCCATCGCAAAATGAACACCATTTAATGTTCTGCCCGGTATATCCAGGTTGCGGGGAACAGTAGAGCCTCCTGCCAATACAATGGCCTGGAATTCTCTCAGCAGATCATTGATACCCACATTTACACCTACGTTGGCATTGCATTTAAATACCACCCCTTCTTTTTCCATCAACTGAATCCTTCTTTCTACCACCCATTTCTCCAGTTTGAAATCGGGAATGCCATACCGTAACAAACCACCGGGGAATGCATCTCTTTCAAAAACGGTTACATGATGTCCTGCGTAATTTAATTGTGCAGCCGCTGCCAGACCTGCCGGACCAGAGCCCACCACTGCAATTTTTTTACCGGTGCGTATATTAGGGGTACGTGGTTGTACAAAACCTTTGTCGAATGCAATTTCGATAATATGTTTTTCAATTTCTTCAATGGTAACCGGTGGCTGGTTAATACCCAATACACAGGCGCTTTCGCAGGGTGCCGGACAAATTCGACCGGTGAACTCCGGAAAATTATTGGTGGCACTTAAGAGCTCATATGCTTCCTCCCAGTTCTGGCGATACACAGCGTCGTTGAATTCGGGAATGATATTGCCCAGCGGACATCCGCTATGGCAAAATGGTACACCGCAGTTCATGCAACGGGCCGCCTGCTGGTTGAGGGTTGTGTCTGGCAGACGATCCACAAATTCTTTATAATCTGTAAGACGCTCTTCGGGTTTTCTTTTTGTGGGAAGACTGCGTGTGAATTCAAGGAATCCGGTTGGTTTGCCCATGATAATCTGTTTTGTTTTGAGGCCAATGAATTTATAGGGTCTATGGTCGATAGTCCATGGACTATGCTCTATCTACTATAAACTACCTGCTCTCTTTGCTTTAAAACTTTTTTATAATCGCTTGGGAATACTTTGATAAAATTCTTTGTCTGGTTTTCAAAATCATCCAGTATGAATTTTGCTACAGTGCTGCCGGTATAAGCATAGTGTTTGGTAATCATGTTGTGCAGAAAACTGATATCGGTTGCTTCTAACGGATCCAGTTCTACCATTTCTGTGTTGCATCGGTCGGCAAACAATCCACTGCTATTGTAGATGTAAGCAATACCGCCACTCATACCTGCTGCAAAATTTCTTCCGGTATCGCCCAGTATCACGGCTCTTCCTCCCGTCATGTATTCGCAGCCATGGTCGCCCACACCTTCTACCACTACATTGGCCCCTGAATTTCTTACAGCAAAACGTTCACCTGCTTTTCCACGGATGAATGCTTCGCCCGATGTGGCTCCATACAGTGCCACATTGCCAATGATGATATTTTCTTCCGGAACAAAACTGGCCTGTTTATGCGGATACACAATGAGTCTTGCGCCACTCAAACCTTTCCCGAAATAATCATTGGCATCACCTTCCAGTTCAAGCGTAATGCCTTTTGTATTAAAGGCACCAAAACTTTGTCCGGCAGTACCCGTAAAATTGAAATGAATGGTATCATCCGGTAAGCCTTCTGCACGATAAAGTTTGGTGATTTCATTGGAGAGAATGGTACCTGCAGTCCGATCAGTGTTTTTGATGGGAAGTGAAGCGCTGATGCGTTCTTTTCTTTCCAATGCCGGGGCTGCGGCCTGTAGCAGCTTCCAGTCGAGGACGTCACTTAATCCATGATCCTGTTCTTCCTGTTGGTACAGTCCGGTATATAGTGATTCCGGTTCTTTATACAATACCGCTGAGAGATCCAGCTTTTCATATTTCCAGTGTGAAATATTATCCCGCATTTCCAATGCATCAACCTGACCAATCATTTCATGGATGGTTCTGTAACCCAGTTCGGCCATAATCTCCCTTAATTCCTGTGTGATGAATTTGAAAAAGTTGACCACATGATCAGGATCACCGGCAAATCTTTTTCTCAATTCAGGGTCTTGTGTGGCAACACCCACTGGGCATGTATTAAGATGGCACTTGCGCATCATGATACATCCTTCTACAATCAGGGCTGCCGTTGCAACACCCCATTCTTCTGCACCCAATAAAGTAGCAATAGCGATATCGCGGCCGGTTTTCATTTGTCCATCTGCTTGTACCACAATTCTGCTTCTCAATTTGTTTTTAACCAGTGTCTGGTGTGTTTCTGCCAATCCAAGTTCCCATGGCAAACCAGCGTGTTTAATGGAACTGATAGGAGAAGCACCTGTGCCACCATCGTGTCCTGAAATTAAAACCACATCTGCTTTTGCTTTGGCAACACCAGCGGCAATAGTTCCTACACCGGCTTTGGAAACCAGCTTCACATTGATACGAGCTGCACGATTGGCATTCTTTAAATCGAAAATCAGTTGAGCAAGGTCTTCAATGGAATAAATATCATGG
>DPWF01000110.1:0-9155 GCA_003526435.1 Chitinophagaceae bacterium
TGCGAAAGCGCCATTGTGGGTACTGCACTCGGATTAAGCCTTGAAGGTTTCAAGAGCATGATGGAAATGCAGTTTGCCGATTTTGTGAGTGTGGGTTTTAACCAGATTGTAAATAACCTCGCTAAAATATATTACCGCTGGGGACAAAATGCCGATGTGGTTATTCGTATGCCAACCGGTGGCGGTGTGGGTGCAGGCCCTTTTCATTCGCAAAGTAATGAAGCATGGTTTACACATGTGCCAGGCTTAAAAGTAGTGTATCCATCCAACCCACAGGATGCGAAAGGGTTGATCATAGCAGCCATCAACGATCCTAACCCGGTGATGTTCTTTGAACACAAAGCATTGTACAGAAGTGTGAGTGGAATGGTGCCCGATATATATTATGAAACCCCCATCGGAAAAGCATCTGTTACCAAAGCAGGTTCAGATATAACTGTGATTACTTATGGCTCCGGTGTGCATTGGGCATTAACATATCAGGAACAACATCCCGACATTTCGCTGCATATACTCGACCTGAGAACATTGCTTCCTTTGGATTATGACGCTATTCGTGAAGCAGTTGCCACTACAGGTAAGGTTTTGATATTACATGAAGACACATTAACCGGTGGTATTGGCGGTGAAGTTAGTGCCTGGATCAGTGAGCATTGTTTTGAATTATTAGATGCACCGATAATGCGTTGCGCTTCATTAGACACACCCATTCCGTTTAATATAGCGTTAGAGAAAAATTTTATGGCAAATAGCAGGCTCGATGATTATATTAAAAAGTTGATGTCCTATTAATTTCTTCCACAACCCCACTCATTATACAACCTCTCCGCAAAACCTCTGTTACCTCCCATTCTCTGCGGTGGCCTTCCGCGTATTTTCACCGCAGAGAACTGGAGATAAAGGAGCTTACGCAGGCGCAGCCATTTATTTCAGCAGCATCAGAAATCTTTAAGTTCAGTATTATTTCTACCAGATAAGACAGCTTTTCTGAATAACTCATAAAAAAAGCCCACCACTAAAAAATCTCTTCCTGTTTCATCATTTATCTGATAGTCGAACTGATGGAGATAACCAACCTGTAAGGTAGAATGGCTGTTGATTTTATAATTCAAAGCCAGTTGCATTCTGTTGCGTTCAAAATAGGGCTCCTTATCTGTAAAGAATAATTCATTACTAAAGCTAGCCAGCAAAGGTTTATAGCCTTTGGTATCTTTTCCGAATGGATAAGACACGCCAACCCTGTACCGGAATCTGTTACGATAGCCCTTGCTTGTCCACCTCATTTCTGCCCTGTAGCGTTGTTCCAGTTTAAATTGTTTGATGTCTTGAAACAGGATAAGCTGAGGCCAGAGACGAAACTCGTTATTGTTTTTCGGCAATTTAAAATTGCCGCCCTCAGCAAAGGTTTGGTAGCTTCCTGCTCCTAAAGAGAGTTGAACCGATTTATTCAGTTTGTAATTAATGCCCCCTTTGTATTCGTAGTAATGAAAGTGGTTATAGAATTTCAGTGAACGCAGTTGTGCTTCTCCAAACAGGTTCAATTGATCAGTATGGTTGTATTTAAGGTTTAAAATATTCCAGGAGCCAAGATCAAAAGATTGAGCTGATATATTTTTAATAGACAAGATGATGATAAGTAAGGTTAAACAGTAGCTCCGCATGGTTAACTATATTATTTGCAGGGTTTCACAGAAGTCTTTTAAGAAAGGGATTAGCCTTTGCAAAAATATTTCCTTTTCCACATAGTCTTCCAATGTACGAAAGAACTATGCGTCTAACTTCTTTTGGTTAAGTAGCTCCTTTGGAGAAAAAAGAACAGATTGGATGAATGTATTGTGAGTGATCATCAAACATAGATATAAGTATGCGCCCCCTCAATAGGCTAAGATTCATTTTTTCTTATGCCATACCCAGACAGCAAAAGTTGAGTACTTAATCAAGTGTATAAGTAAGTCTGACCGTTATTCTTGCAGTTTTGTATTTACTGTAGGTGTCCAAATTCCCTCCGTAACTATCTTCTTCTATTGATCCCTTACCTGTAATCTGAAAAACGCCCATCGAAGCATCTTTTAATTTTCCAAGTTTTCCTTTTGCTGTTGCAACAATTTTTTCGGCGCGCTCACGTGCATCCTGTGATCCCTTTTCGATTAAGTTATGTTTCAAACTTGGCAAATCTGAATATGTATATTGTATTTTACTGCCTTCAAATTCTATACCTGAGTTAATCAGTTCAGAAGTCTGATCAACAACAGCTTCAATTTTTTTCATCAATGCAGGATTTTTCCGACTGTTAAAAGCAACCGTTTGGGTTGCTATATAACCATCGAATACCTGTTCATTTTTTGTTATCTCGCCGTTTTGTTCAATCGTAATGGTTCTGTAAGATTTTTCGAAACTCACACCCCCAAAACTAAATTCCGATGCCTGGAATCCTTTGGAAAGAAAAAAAGATTTTACTTTTTCTTTATCCGCATTAATCATATTGTAAGCATCTTTTGCCTGTTTGGCCTTGGCACTATAGCTGCCGGTCCAGGAAATTTCGTCTGATTCAAAGTCTCTGGTTCCTAAGCCCACTACTGAAATAGAATCCTGGGTGGCATTTCTGTTTTTAAAAGCACCTCCTAATATAAGTGCCATAATAATAAGGGCAATCCCGGTAATAGCAGGCTTGAGAAAGGGTTCGAATTTCATGATAAATAACCTTTTAACTAGTATTGAAATTAAGCATTAAAGTTGAGGATTGAATAAATAAGAACTTGAGAGAAATTTCGGAACTTTCCATCAGTTAATAGCATATTCATATTAATAAGCAGGTTAACTATTGATATACGACTCCGCGAAATCTTTCTGTTCTCCTGTTCCCTGTCGTGAATACCTATTTTGTTTCATCACAGAAATCAAGAGATAAAAAAGTTTCTAAAGCAGCGTTGCCCATTAGCAAGCATTGATCAATAACATTATAATTTCCTGGTTATGAAAAAGACAATCATTTATATCCTCTCGCTACAAATACTTTGTCAACTCGGTATTGCACAAAGCCGTGAAACTTATCAACCTGCATATTTCGCAGATCAAGCCAGGTTGCAAAAAATAGAACCGCTCTTCCCCATCATCGAACAACTCTATCGTTCACACGCAGCAAAAAATCATTTTCCCGGTTACAGTTTTGGTATTGTACTCGATGGAAAACTCGTGTTTACGGGTAACGGTGGTTATCTTGATATCAACAAAAAAAATCCTGTTACATCCCAATCCATGTTTCGCATTGCTTCCATGTCTAAAAGTTTTACGGCCATGGCTATTATAAAGCTGAGAGATGATGGCAAAATCAGGTTAGATGATCGTGTAGAAAAATATATCCCGGAAATCAAAGGTCAAAAGTTAACCAAAGATGCGCCTGTACTCACTATCCGCGATCTGCTCACCCATTCCGGTGGCTTTCCGCAGGATGATCCCTGGGGCGATCGTCAACTGGCAGATACAGAAGAAGAACTACTGGCACTCATTAAAAAAGGACTCAACTTTTCAAATGTTACAGGCCTACAATATGAATACAGCAACCTGGGTTTTACGATGCTCGGGTATATCATCCACAAAGTTTCTGGTAAACCCTACAGCCAATACATTGCCGAAAATATCTGGAAGCCTTTGGGTATGACCGAAGCCGAATGGGAATACAGTAAAGTACCCGCAGCTTCACTCGCGAGAGGGCATCGCTGGATTGATAACAACTGGAGAGATGAACCACTCTTACACGATGGTATTTATGGCTCCATGGGTGGCATGATTACGTCGCTCTCTTCTTTCAGCAAATACATGGCTTTACACATGAATGCATGGCCACCTTCAGACAAAACAGAAACGGGACCGGTTAAAAGAAGCAGCATCAGGGAAATGCATCAGCCCCATCGTTTCAGTTCACTCAATTCACAATACCGCTATCCCGATGGCAGGCTCTGCCCCATGGTTACCGCATATGGTTATGGTTTGCGCTGGTCAAAAGATTGTGAGGGTAGAACCACCGTTGGACACAGCGGTGGCTTACCAGGTTTTGGGAGTAATTGGGTAATAGCGCCTGATTATGGAATTGGCGTAGTCTTCTTTGCCAATGTTACCTATGCATCCACAGCAGGTATGAATGCACAGGTATTAGATACTTTAATCAGAGGCGGCGGATTAAAGCCGAGGATCTTGCCCCCATCTGATCTGTTGAAAAATGCGCAGAGCCGTTTACTTGCTTTATTACCCGACTGGAACAATGCCGGTTCTTCGACACTATTTGCCGACAATTTTTTTGATGACTACCCTATTGCCGGCTTGAAAGATGAAGCCAAAAAAATATTTGATGCGGCAGGTAAAATAATACGCATAGGAGATATGATTCCTGAGAACCAGTTAAGAGGTACCTGTATCCTTGAATGTGAGAAAGGTCGTATACAGATTTTCTTTACCCTCACACCTGAAAACCCTGCCAAAATTCAGGAGTACCGGATACGGAAATTAGAGTAAGGGAGCTGCGGGCTCTGAGCTATGGAATATGAGGCATTCGCATAAATTATATATAATCAGAGAGCCAAACACCCAAAAACCCATAGTTCATAACCGCATTACTGTACTTAGAACACCAATGTTATCAAATCGTTACCAAATGATTACTAAATTATTACTAAATAGTTAACAGATAATTTTGCCGGCGTCCAACAGATGTTACATGACAAGAATATGGATTTCGGCTCTACTGTTACTGGTCTTTACTTCTGGCTTTTCACAAACCATAAAAGACAGTGCCAAAACCACAGCTAAACCGACAGCAGAGAAGAAATGGTTCGAAACCATTTCCGTGAGGGGGTATGTACAGGCGCGCTATAACCGGCTTCTTGAAACCAACCCTAACCTAGGTAATGAGCAGGGCGACAGAAGCTGGGGTAAAAATGGTGGCTTCTTTTTGCGTCGTGCTCGTTTAATACTATTTGGACAAATCAGTAAACAGGTCTATTTCTATATTCAACCTGATTTTGCCAGTTCAGCATCTTCCTCCTCTTTGCATTTTGGTCAATTGAGAGATGCTTATGTTGATGTGGGGGTGGATGCTAAAAATGAATTTCGTTTCAGGATCGGTCAGAGTAAAGTACCCTATGGGTTTGAAAACATGCAATCGAGTCAGAACAGGTTAGCCCTCGACAGAAATGATGCATTGAACAGCGCTGTGGCCAATGAACGTGATTTTGGTGTATTTTTTTATTGGGCTCCTGCAAAACAAAGAGAACTATTCTCTTCACTCGTTCGCGATGGCTTAAAAGGTTCCGGCGACTATGGCGTGTTTGCATTTGGTGCTTACAATGGTCAAACTGCCAACAGACCCGAACAGAATGATCAGTTACATGTGGTTACACGTTTTTCTTACCCCATGGCCATTGGCAACCAGATTATTGAACCAGGTATCCAGGCTTATACAGGCAAATATGTGGTAACAAGGGAACAAACCAGCACAGGCGCAAAAATAAAACAGGACCGCAATTACCTTGACCAGCGACTGGCCGGAACTTTTGTTTTGTACCCCAGGCCATTTGGTATTCAAGCAGAATATAATATTGGTAAAGGGCCCGAATACAATACGGCTACAGATTCCATTGAAACAAAATCATTACATGGCGGCTATGTTACATTATCGTATTTGATAAAAAATAACAGACAGCAAATTTTTATTCCTTTTGTGCGTGGACAATATTATAACGGCGGTAAAAAGCATGAACTGGATGCTCGTAGTTACCGTGTAAAAGAATTAGAGATTGGTGTTGAATGGCAACCCGTTAAACAGTTTGAACTGGTGGCCATGTACACTATTTCGTCTCGCAGGTATGAAGATTTTACCTTGCAGAATAATCTGCAAAAAGGTCGCTTGCTGCGTTTACAGGCACAATTTAATTTTTAAGCTATCCCTCCCATTCCCCTTTCTCTTTGTTAAGTTCATTTCAACTTTTTTGGAGTTAACTTATACAAGGTTATTTAACAAAGAGAAAGGGAGAAGGGGATTTTTTTATTATTTAATACTGTTGATTACACAGGTCAATTGGTTTAACTTTAGTGAGCTAAACCAATTACGATGGCCATTAAAACACAGGTGGGTAAAGAAGATGTAGTGGCATTTCTTCAGCAACAACCCGAACCCAGACAATCAGACTGCCTGGCATTGCTTGATACGATGAAAGCTGTTACAGGTTTGCCCGCCCAATTATGGGGTGGCTCCATCGTTGGTTTTGGCAGTTATGATTACCAGCAAAAAGGCGGTGTTAAAGGAAGCTGGTTCTTAACCGGCTTTGCTCCCCGAAAACAAAATATCAGTATTTATATCATGACTGGCTTTCCTCAATATGAAGATTTACTGAAAAAACTTGGCCCTCACAAAACGGGTATGGGTTGTTTGTACATAAAAAAACTGTCAGATATTGATCAAACAGTTTTAAAAGAAATGATTCAGACTTCTTTCCAGCAAATGAAATCAAAATATACGCAACAGTAATATTCTATTGCTGACGCAATGGCTTTCCTACTTCAATGCTGCAATCATGACCAGGCTGACCATGTGGCGGATTTAATCTTACACCAGCTCCATTTGCCGGAGCCTGTTGCATAACAGGTGCATTTGTTTGTGGTGTTTGTATCTGAACCGGAGCTGGGCCACCTGCATTTGCCGGCGAATTTAATGGAGCCCCTACAGCTATATCGCAACGATGCCCCGGCAAGCCATGTGCCGGATTCAATGCAACTGCAGCTTGTTGTGGTTGCATGGTAGATACCTTATTCGTATCGGTAGCTGTTGGCGCAGCCGTTGCTACCGGCTGCAATGCTGGTGCAGGTTGATTGAGTTGTACATTACCCTCTCCTTCACTACTATTACAGGCCATTAACACGGTAAACAGGCTTATTCCAACCAGATTTTTTATTTGCTTCATATTTTAAATATACGATTGTCTGTTCATTTTGAACTATTTGCCCGAAACACCCGGAGGAAATTGTTACCGAGTATTTTTCCTATATCTTTTTTTGAATACCCTTTTTCATACAGCGCTTTTGTAATCAGTGGAAAGCCTGTAACATCATCTAATTGCTGTGGCGCCGAACTGATACCATCAAAATCGGAACCCAGCCCTACATGATCAACACCTACCAGTTTAACAATATAATCGAGATGATCGAGTAAGAGCGTGAGCGGCGGACGCAATGATTTTACTTCTTCCGGGTATTTTGCAAACAGGTATTCTTCGGTAAAATGAGGCTCCGGATTAATGGCTTTCAAAGAATCTCTCTCCTGTTTGTGTGCCAGTAAGAAAGCGGTATTTCTTTTGCTGAATGTACTGTCTAAAAAACCAGAGAAAAAATTCAGGTGAATCACTCCTCCGTTTTTTGCGATGGCTTTTATCTGGTCATCTTTCAGGTTCCTGAATACAGGACATAACTGGTGTACACAACTGTGAGAAGTAATAACAGGTTTGCTGGTTATATTGATGGCATCCCAGAATGTTTGTTCCCCAACATGAGAGAGATCAACGATCATTCCCAGTTCATTCATCCGTTTAACAATCTGCGCTCCAAAAGCAGTTAACCCTTTTTTGCCATTCGGAACCGCATTCCTGGTTTCATCCTGTGCAGAACTTGCCCAACTGGTTGAGTTGTTCCAGGTAAGTGTCATATAACGTACCCCTCTTTCAAATAACCGATCAAGATATGATAGACTGTCCTCTATCATATGACCTCCTTCCACTCCCATCATCACAGCCAGTTTCTTTTGTCGTACCGCTTTTTTCAGATCTGCTACTGTTTTGGTAATCATCATGGCAGATGGGTTACGGTTAGTCCAGGCATAAAGAGAATCAATCTGTCTGTTGGCCCTCGCAAAGCCTTTACCTGCTTCGAAAGTTCCATCACTCCAGATGGAGAATACCTGCACATCAACACCTCCTTCTTTCATTCTTTTCAAATCGGAATGAGTAATACCTTTCAGGTGCTGATCGAAAGAAACATTCTTTTCAATTGACTGATTGGGGAAATCATTATGTGTATCTACAACAACAGCCCGCTGATGCAGTTTTTTATACGATTGCGCAGATAATACAGCAGGCAATAAAAAAATAAATAACAACCGTAGCTTATACATAATGAATTTTTAATACAACCCTCTGCGTAAACGCCCCGTTCTCTTTTCTCTGCGGTGAATTGTTGCGAATGTTCACCGCAGAGAAAAGAGAACACAGAGTTTACACAGGGTATTTATTTTTTCCTGATACTTATTCCTGCTCTTACACCCGTATGTACTCCTTCATTCACTGTTAGTTCTCCATTCACCAACACATACTTAAAACCGGTTGAATACTGGTGTGGTTTTTCAAAAGTGGAAAGATCTTTTACTTCCTGTTCATTAAACACAACAATATCTGCTGCATAACCTTCTACCAATAATCCTCTTCCTTCCAGTTTAAATTTGGATGCGGGTAAAGATGTCATTCTCCTGATCGCTTCTTCCAATGATATTACTTTTTCTTCACGCACATATTTCGACAATACCCTTGCATTCGTTCCATAACCCCGTGGATGCGGATTGCCTTGTTTGAAAATACGGATGCTGGCATCAGAAGCAAACATATTGAAGGGGTATTGCATAATGCGCACCAGGTCTTTCTCGTCCATGCTAAAATAGACCATTTGGGTGCGGTTGGTGGCCGCTACCATATCCAGGATGGTTTCGACCTCGTCGCTGGCTTTGGCTTTCCGGCCTTTCAGCATATTGATCTGGCTAATGGTTTTGCCGTTGTAGGTAGTATCCGGCGCGTAGCGGGCTACGAGGGCGTAATNNTGTCTTCACTCATACCATGAAAAACCATGCCTGCACCACCTTTCTCCATCATTTGCACGATGGTCTCCGCTTCATTGGCTGCATCGGAGGGCCGGCCCATGATTTTATTTACTTCTTCAATACTTTTTCCATTTAATGAAGTATCCGCTTCATAATAGGCAACAACAGGAAAACTAAAATGCTGAAGTCCTCTTTTAGCCAGCCTTTGCAGCAGGTGTTTTTTTACTTCAGCCCTTATAACAGGTTTAGCAAGTCTGGCTTTAATGGAATCGCGCCCATCTGCCAATACCCAATCGGGCAATAA